>DAOSIN010000254.1:0-3619 GCA_035366675.1 Salinivirgaceae bacterium
TAAGATAAATCTTACGGTTAATCACATGTTGTCCTACGGACAATTCCTACTTCGGTCTTCACTTCGATGGTTATACCGATTAGACAGCTACTATAGTCCAATCGGTATAATTATGTTTAACAAAAAATGCCTCGACTGGAAAATAGTCAAGGCACTTTTTGATTTACTTCTAATGTTCTATATCCACCTAACAAGATTAAAATCCATTTTATAAGTCATTTCTGAGTGTTTGGGGAATATGCGAAGTGCGTACTCAAACATTCCGGGCATTGAAAAATTAATGTTTGTTGAATAGAATGCCATTGTGTCAATACTGTTATTTAATTCAAGTTCGTATGAACATTGTATTCGTCTAATCCCTTTTTCATCGGTTTTAGTCATAACAATTTCAACTCCAACATCTTCAGGATGTATGCCTTTTAAGTTTAATACCACTTCACCATGATACGGTTCCCCTAAACTGAACTCTCTTTTTGTAGTATCAGGAAAATCGATTGAAATAACCTCTATATTATCCCAACTGTTAGTTATCTGTTTTTTCCATGTGGCTAATCTGGCGGCTTTTACATAGTCGTCTGCAACAATTTGCTTGTGACGATCTGCTAACGGTTTATAATACTGCCTCATGTAATCAGCCATCATTCTGCTTGTTACATAGTGAGGTGCAATTTGGGCAATACTGTTTTTAATTGTTTGTATCCATTCATGAGGAATACCTTTCTTATCGCGTTTGTAAAACAGTGGGATAATTTGATTTTCAAGCAAATTATAAAGTGTAAGTGAATCTAATTCGTTTTGGAAATCGTGATTTGAATATGTTTGTTTGTCGGTAAGTCCCCATCCAGCGCCTTCGCGATAACCCTCTAAATACCAACCATCTAATACGCTGCAATTTAAAACACCGTTTAGTGTTGCTTTTTGACCGCTAGTGCCCGATGCTTCAAGTGGTCGGGTAGGGGTGTTGAGCCAAATATCGACACCTTTTACTAAGCGTTTTGCAAGCTGAATGTCGTAGTTTTCGACAAATATTATCTTTCCTGTAAATTCGGGCATTCTACTAACCTCAATTATCTGTTTTATAAGGTCTTGTCCCGGTTTATCGTTCGGGTGAGCCTTTCCTGCAAATAAGAACTGAACAGGTCGCTCTTTGTTGTTAACTAATTGCGATAATCGCTCTAAATCATTAAACAGCAGATTTGCTCGTTTGTATGTAGCAAAACGTCTTGCAAACCCAATGGTTAGTGTATTGTCATCGATTGTGTCTAAAACTTTTTGAAGTCGTTTTGGGTTATCATTACGTCTAATCCAATTGTTCTGATATCGATCTTTAATGTATCCGATTAGTTTTTTACGTAGTATTTGTCTGATTTCCCAAATTTCTTCATCTTCAATATCGTAAATTTTCTCCCAGTATTTTGGATTATAGTTGTCTTTAATGAAATCGGGTCCGAACTTGCTTTCATATAACTGTCTCCACTCTTTTGCTGTCCATGTTGCATAGTGTACACCGTTGGTTACGTGACCAATATGAAGCTCCTCGGGGAAATATCCCTTGTAAAAACTTTGGAACATGTCGCGTGACACTTTGCCGTGAAGCATGCTTACACCGTTGACTTCTTGGCATGTGTTCATTGCTAAGATACTCATAGAGAACTTTTCGTCATGTTTTCCGGGCACCCAGCGACCGAGATTCATAAACTGATCCCATGTGATTTTTAAGCGATCGGGTGTATGTCGAATATACATACGCATAAGCTCTTCAGAGAATGAGTCGTGACCTGCAGGAACAGGCGTATGAGTCGTAAACAGACATGAATGTCTAACAACCTCAAGAGCCTCCTCGAAACTTAAATGGTTGTTTTCCATTAAGTTACACATGCGCTCTAAATTTGTAAATGAGGCATGCCCTTCGTTAAGGTGATATACATCGCACTCTATTCCAAGTTTGTTCAGTAATCTTATACTACCAAAGCCTAAAACAACCTCTTGTCTTAAACGATTTTCACGATCGCCACCGTAGAGTTGGTGTGTAATAGTTCGGTCTATTTCGTTATTATCTTCTAAATCAGAGTCTAACAAGTATAATTTAATTCTTCCAACATTTATTAGCCATACACGGAGTCTTACAACCCTGCCCGGCATAAAAACATCGATTAACAGTAAGTTACCGTCTTTATCCTTAACAGGAATTACAGGTATATTGTTAAAATTCTGGTCTTCAAGATAAACGACTTGTTCACCATTTAATGTAAGCTGTTGAGTAAAGTATCCTTTTTTATATAAAAATCCTACCGCCGTCATGTTTACGTATGAGTCACTGGCTTCTTTCAAGTAGTCTCCAGCCAATATACCAAGACCACCTGAATAGATGTTAATATTGTCATTTAAGCCATACTCCATACTAAAGTATGCAACCGAAGGGTATTCGTTTTGTTTTTCAGACATATACTCCTCGAACATTTGCATTACGTGCGAGAAATTAGCATTAAACGTAGGGTCAGACTCTAACTCCAACAAGCGTTCTTGCGATACATTATTGAGCAATACAATAGGGTTCTTTTTCGATTTAAACCATAGGTCAGTATCAATATATTTGAAAAGTTGACTTGCTTCGTAACTCCATGACCACCATACATTCATTGAAAGCTTTACAAGCCCTTCCATTGATGTTGGAATATCTGTTAAGACTCTCATTTTCTTCCAAGAAGGCTCATTTGAAAGTACTTTAGTACCCTCATAAGTTTCTATTGAGACTGGTGTCTGTTCGGTTGTTCTGTATCGCTCTACGTTTTTGGAAAGTCCAATGCTGTATGCTTTTTCATAGTATTGTATTAACTCTTCCCATCTTGCTGATTCTGATAGTTTTTCAGAGTTATTTCGTGCTTGAGCAACTTCATCTTTACTTAATTTACTGTAGTCGCTTATTGTTTTGGCAATTTCGCTAACTACTTGATCTATATTAGTTTCTGTACGTTCGATTACTACCGCGCCATCTACAATACTTTTCACTTTATCTTTAATCCATTGTCCAAATCCTGAAAGTGAAGTAGTTATCGTTGGTATTTTAAATGCTAATGATTCTAAAGGTGTGTAACCCCATGGTTCATAATATGATGCAAATACTGTAAGGTCGGCACCTATAAGCAGATCATAGTACTCCATGTTGAACAATCCATCATGTTCGTCTAAGTAGCAAGGAATAAAAATAATTGAAACGTCACCTGGGGTATTAAGTCCACGTTCATTTATTTTTCTAACCACCTGATCGTAATTAAATTCGTGCAAATTGTGGGTTAGATATGGATTTGGTAAGTCTGTTTTTTCTTTATTGTTTAATTTATCTAACAGGTCTTGTCTAACTCCGCCGTGATTTGCAGGAACAGTAATTAGTGCTATTATTTTCTTACTAACGGTTTTACTGTTTCTGATGTTGGCAATTGAGTCAATAAAAACATCTATTCCTTTGTTTCTAAATTCGTATCGTCCTGAGTTTATTACAATTAGAGTGTCCTCATCGTATTGTTGATTTGTTAAAGCTCTTGCAACGTCAAATATTTTATTTCTTGCTTGTTTTCGCTTTTCGATGAACTCCTTTTCGCGTGGGACAAAATCGCTTTCA
>DAOSIN010000255.1:0-3617 GCA_035366675.1 Salinivirgaceae bacterium
TGATTGCACAATATCACTGACCATCGACGCTTTTTTAATAGGGTCGCCTTTTGTGTCATCGAACATCAGCTTGACTTTAAAGCGGATAAAGTCGGTTTCGTTCTCTTTTATGTAATCAACAAATGCGATTGCACTGTTTTTACGCGCAAATGAGTCGGGGTCTTCGCCATCGGGCAAAAGGCAGACTTTGACGTTTAGCCCCTCGGTAAGTATCATGTCGATACCACGTAACGAGGCTTTTATTCCTGCACTATCACCATCGTAAAGGACTGTCAGATTTTGCGTAAAACGTCTAATAAGGCGTATCTGTTCGGTAGTTAACGATGTTCCTGACGAGGCTACTACGTTTTCTACTCCACACTGGTGCATACTTAAAACATCGGTATATCCCTCGACAAGAAAACAGGAATCGTTTTGCGTTATAGCCTTACGTGACTGGTAAATGCCATACAGTACTTTACTTTTTTGATATAAAACTGTTTCAGGCGAGTTTAGATATTTGGCTATGTTGCTCTCCTTTTGCATAGTACGCCCACCAAAGCCAATGGTTTGCCCCGTTATTCCCTGAATGGGAAATATTACTCTGTCATAAAAACGGTCGTAAAGGGTGTCGTTTCTCTCTATCGACATACCGCTTTCAGTTAAAACATCGGCTTTAAATCCTTTTTTCAGTGCGGCTTGCGAAAAAGCTCTACGGTCTGATGGGCTGTATCCCAACTGAAAACGCTCTATAATAACGTCCGTAAATCCGCGTTCGCGAAAATAACTAAATCCTATGTTTTGCCCCTCTTGAGTTTTGTGCAACTGCTCTTTAAACCAATCATTTGCAAAGCTTATTAAAACTTGTTGAGCTTCTCGTTTGTTCTTTTGAATAAGCTGTTCGGGATCGGGTTCAGTCTCCTCTATCTCGATATGATATTTTTTTGCCAAAAACCTCAGTGCCTCTACATAAGTCATGTTTTCGTGTTCCATAACAAAACCCACAACATTTCCCGACTTCCCACAACCAAAACATTTAAAGATACTCTTCGCTGGCGATACAGTAAAAGATGGTGTGCGTTCATTGTGAAAAGGACAACTGCCAAGATAATTCGCCCCACGTTTTTTCAACGAAACAAACTCGCCAATAACCTCAACTATATCGGCACGCTCATAGATTCTATCAATGGTAAGTCTGTCTATCATTTTAACGTAAACTACTGATTTACATTATTATAAAAACTTATAACAACTTCTTTAATTGCAACGACACATCAAACAGTACCAACTGCGGATAAACATTTCGTTCTATGTGGTAAATGGCATCGTTTAACAACTTGTAAATTGCCCTTGCTTGTTGAAAATTTATGTCGAGCTTTACTGCACTTGTTGCACTGTTAGACAGGATTTTATTATCAGACGGTGCCACGGTTTCTATGATATTACGTCTGATATTGTGCGTAATATAGCTAAGAAACTCAATGTAAGAATTCATGCCTCTGTCCAATTGTGTGTTTATAAAATCCCAAATTTCTACAGTTTGCTCTTTTTTACTTAATTGTATAAATTTATTAAAGTTTTCAATATTTTGTTGAAGCTCATCGACTTTATCGAACAGTTCGATTGAACGCGCCAAATCGCCCTCGGCGAAAAATGCCAAGTCGGTGGCTTTTGCGCTGTCTATTTCATATTTGGCTGATAAATAGTTGGCTACCTCGGCTACATCAATCGGAGGGATATTTACGATTTGAGTACGGCTGAGAATCGTTTGCAACAGTTGCTCCGGCTGCGCTGCGATTAAAAAGAAGTATGTGTTTTGTGGTGGCTCTTCTAAAATCTTCAAAATTTTGTTGGCAGTTACGTCGTTCATTTTTTCAGCCATCCAGATTATCATTATTTTGTGATAACCCTCGAAGCTTTTCATGCTTAGCTTGCGATTAATCAGGTCGCTTTCGTCTTTATAAATAGTTCCCTTGCTGTTCTCGGTGGCGATTTCGCGTATCCAATCGTTGCTTGTGGCATAGGGCGTTGCTAACAAAAATTTGCGCCACTCGACTAAATAACTGTCAGAGACAGGGTCTTTGCCTTTTTTATTTACAACTGGGAAAATAAAATGAACGTCAGGGTGCACAAGTTTGTCAAACTTTTTGCACGAAGGGCACTCACCGCAAGCATCTTCTTCTGAACGCTCGCGACACATAATGTAACGCGACATCGCCAAAGCTATGGGCAAACATCCATGCCCCTCCTTCCCTGCGAGTAGCGTTGCATGCCCCAATCGTCCGTTTGTAAACGAATTTCGAAGCTTTTGTACAATATCTTGCTGACCAACTATATCCTTAAAAAACATCTGTTTTATTTTTACGCAAAGTTAATCTTTTCTGACTGTTTTTAAATATTGATTTAGCTCACTAATATTTTATAAAGCATTGTAAACATAATAATGTTTTCAATTTTGTCCTACGACTTGGGGAACTAAGACTGTTATGCTAAGTTATTATTCTTCTAACAGTTTTTCAATTTGCTTGATAAATTCAATGGAAAGTGGATATAATCTCAATACTGTTTCTTCATCATATTCGAAGAAAACGTTGTAATCGCCTTTATGTCTTTTTTCAAATAAGTCTGTGTAATGCTTAGCTAATTTTCTGTCGAATTTTCCTGATTTAACGAAAACTTGTCCAAATTTCTGTCGGACACCTGCATGACTTGAAGCCTCAATGTTATGCTTCGTTAGCAATGCTCCAACTGCATAAAAACAAGCATAATACATTCTATTGATAGCGGTATTCCAGAACTTGTTTTCTATATGGATTTTAACCTCACCAATAGTTTCTTTCGCCCGTTCTATTCGGTAGCTAATATAGTCTTCAGGTTTATAGTCTGTCATAACATCTTTCCTTCCCTCATTACATTTTTGTAGAATTGAGTAACGCTATATTTTGTATTCCAATCATTCTCTGTGTATAGCATGGGACTGATTATTTCTCCAGTTTCAAACTCCAAATCATATAACGGATAAGTAATTTCTCTTTCCAGGTCAATTGAAATTTCGTTCCTGTTTAAGAGTATTAATATATCCCAGTCTGACTCACTTTTTGCTCCTCCTCGTGACCTCGAACCGTATAGATAAATTTTTGCAGAAGGGTCTTTCTCTTTTACAATCTTCTTTATCTGAGCCAATATCTCCTTTTCTGTATTATTCATGCGTTTATATTTTTTTTGTTTAAGGTCATATGGGATATATGAGTTTACATTTGCGAAGATACTGTTTTTTGCGCAAAAAAGTTTTCTTTTTCATTGCTACAAATTTATAATTTCATACCTACCACTTTGTATTTTGCTCACTTCGACTCCGCTCAGTGACCGTGGTCTAACTCAGTGCACCGCATTGCATCTTGTACACTTCGGCTACGCTCAGTGCATCGCCTTGCTCCTTGTTCCTTTTACCTTTATTAACTCCCCGAATAACACTATTTTTGAGACTTTATAAAAGAATAATTTCAAAACAACCCAATATTCCCCAAAATTGTTTAATTTTATATCGAAAATAGATTCTCATACCGATTGGACAGCTACCATAGTCCAAACTTCACTATCGTTCGTTTGAACTATGTATCTGTAACATCGGTATTTAC
>DAOSIN010000256.1:0-3615 GCA_035366675.1 Salinivirgaceae bacterium
CAATTGTAAAATTTTAAAAAGATTGGACTATTTTAAAATTACAATTGGTATAAAATATTGACTCCAATTCAAGAGCTTCCGTTTTCCTATTCTTTACAATCTTTAAATTTCTGAAGTATTGTCTTAAAACTTAAAGTTTGCTATCAATATTTCTATTTTGAGCTCATTAATCCGAGCATCAAAATACAGCAACCATCTCGTCCATTTTTAAAGCTAACGGATACGTTGTAAACCTGCGTTTTCTTGCATTCGAAATCAAAATACACAGACATGGTGCCGTTATCAACAGTTATATACTCAGTAGAACTATCATAAATTCTAATAACAGGCATAGCTTCTAAAATGGGATCGGAAGCTACAGAAAACCGATATCGGCTACCCTTGTTAAGTATGATGTTTTTTTCATCAGTAGGAGGATTTTTAGCCCTACCGCCCGGCAAAGATATTCTGAAGTCGCGTAAATAGGTTCCTGACTCTATACTTTTGTATGCTTCACGCTTCAAGCTGTTGTCACATTGCGCTTTAACTTCAACAGAAGTAGCAATAGAAAGGATAAAAATAAAAGAGATTAGATAGATTAATCGACCTTTCAGGGCAAAACCTACGTTAAAACAAGAGTTATAAAACTCCTTGATTTTACGATTTTGCTTTAAACCAAATATATGTGTTGTTCTCATTCTATCTTTTTACACAAAAGTAAACAATAGATTTTGCTTTATAACGGCAAAGATAGTATTTTAGTTTGTTCTATATCGTCGTATGATTATCAAATATATGCCATTTGTCAAAATAATGGAATCTATTTCAACCTATTCCGCCATAGACATCAAATAAGATTTGATAAAATCATCTATTTCTCCATCAAGCACAGATTGCACGTCTGACGTTTCATAAGAGGTTCTGACATCTTTCACTAATTTATATGGATGCAGAACATAGTTCCTTATTTGCGAGCCAAAATCAATTCGTTTTTTCGAACCTTCTATTTCAGCTTGCTTTTCTCTTTTTTTCTGTAATTCCAAATCATATAATTCCGATTTCAACAACCGTATCGCATTTTCGTGATTAGTGTGTTGAGAACGTGATTCGGTGTTTTCAATAATAATGCCCGAAGGAATGTGTCTCACTCTCACTCCTGTCTCTACCTTGTTAACATTTTGCCCTCCTGCACCTGATGAACGGAAAGTATCCCACTCCAAGTCAGCAGGATTTATCACAATATCGATATTTTCATCAATAAGCGGTGATACAAAAACAGAAGCAAACGATGTTTGTCGCTTATTTTGAGCATTGAAGGGGGATAATCTCACAAGTCGATGAACACCTATCTCAGCTTTTAGATATCCATAAGCATACTCACCTTCAAATTGTAATGTTACCGATTTTATTCCTGCTTCATCGCCGGGTGTACAGTTTATTTCGCTGATTTTGAATTTATTACGCTCGGCATATCGCAAATACATTCTCATAAGCATATCTGCCCAGTCGTTGCTCTCTGTTCCTCCAGCACCTGCATTTATTTTAAGTATTGCACCAAGCCTATCTTCTTCGTTGCGGAGCATATTTTTAAACTCCAAGTTTTCAACTAAATCCAAAGTCTCGGTGTACTGAGCTGTAATTTCTGTTTCGTCAGCTTCGCCCTCTTTGAAAAAATCGAATAACAAGACCAAGTCTTCTCCACTTTTGTAGACCTCTTTATAGCCCTCAACCCAATTTTTGAGTTCTTTAATATATTTCAGCTGCTTTTCAGCCTTTTCTGTATCGTCCCAAAATCCGGGAGCTTGTGTCTTAATCTCCTCCTCCTCAATTCTGGTTTTTTTGGTATCTATGTCAAAGATACCTCCTTAGCTCTTCAATGCGCTTTGTGAGTTCTTTTATGTTATCGGGTGTTATCATATTGTAATTCTTATTAAATAGAAAATTAGTGTTAACCTCTGTTACTTATTAACACCGAGTTATTTTACTTCAATATAAAATTCCTTAGTTTTGTCACTATTCCAAAGATTATACATCTCTGCAAAAGTTTCGTAATCAGGCGGTAATATTAAACTTGAACGTATCGATATTTTTCTTGTAACAACTATATGTGTTTTAGTGTATGTTAAAGATAGTTCGAGTTCACCGAAAGTCGTCTCCCTTTTTTCTGAAATCTCTTTTGTTATTGGGATAGCACCTTTGGGAATATTTATAGTATATATCTCCTCTTGCTGCAATCCGTAAGGAAGACGTAAAGGATTTGCCTGATTTCTATTTAACAACCCTAAATTCCAACTGTTTATACCTGATTTTGTCATGGGCAACTCAACTTTATAAACATTATGTGCTCCATTAAGGTTGTTATCGGGAAATTCAAGTTCGTAGCTGTACGAATGCAAATCTTTTTCCTTGCTGTTTTTTATTTGTGCGTTTTTGGCACTTACAATTTCACCCGCTTTAGACTGATACTCTTTACTTACGATAAAATTGTGACCTGCACCTCTGATCGTTACCTCTCCTGTGCCTAAAAGTGAAAGTAGCTTTTGCTTTTTATCATATTTCAATTGTAATTTTGCATTGACAGTAGTTTTGTTTATCAACTTTTTGTCCACCCTCTTCAAACCTTGAGAGGTACTGGCAATATAAACATATCCCTGAATATCAATGGGATTACTTTTATGCAAATAGACTGGCGACAGCGCACACAGAGTTTTATCAACATCAAGCAATACAAATATATCTGTAACTGCACCAATATTTGCACAATTATCATCAATTAGCGCTTCGGGTGCTTTAAATAGTATTGCAGAACCTATTCCTTTGTCGCTCAGCCTTTTTTGGAATAAAACAGCTTTTTCCAAAGGAGTTCCACTATTGCGTTTAGTCGTAATATCAGGCGTTTGCAGGGGGAAGAGTTGAAATTCCAAAGGAACATTAATAGTTCTAATATTAACTATCTCTTTTTGAATATCTAAGACTGTATCAAAATCATCAATAGATATTGATTTTTCTTCTCCTGCAGAGGGTGCAATCCTTTGCAATATGTCAGAGAGTGATTCAGTACCTGTCTGCGCTATGATGTGTGGAATAAACGATCTATCGGCTATAGACGAGATATCTACTGCAGGAACTTCGGTAAGATTATATTTATAAACTGTTTTGCCTTGCTCTGTAACAATCTCAGGAGCAGGCAAATTTGCCTTTTCAGATATTGAAAAATCAACGCCATTAGGAACAATAAAAATTATTTCTAAATTATCAATGGGCACGTTAATGCGCAGAGGTTCAACAATTTGAACATTACCAATCAAAGGTTTCCCCGAATTAATTGTATATGATAATTCTGAAACTGCCCCAATTTCAAGTCCTGTATGGGTAACAACCATCTCTCTAATGTGGTTATACGCTCCGGAATTAGCCGCCCAAGATGGAAGAACCTCATTCAGGGCATTTTCGGGTCCTACAATCAACTTGCTATCAGCCATAGTGGTTTGGTTACGAGTAACCTTTAAAGTTTGATATTGAGGATCATATATAATAAACGTCTCCCCATAAAGTCGATGAAAAGAGTGATATGTATTAAACTGCAACTTGTGTTCATAATTAAGGGTATATCCTCCATCATTGTTAAATATGTAC
>DAOSIN010000257.1:0-3606 GCA_035366675.1 Salinivirgaceae bacterium
TATGTCTTCAAAAAACCATATTTTGAAAATTAATGACTCTCGATAACCGTTTATTACATAGTGTAAAGGGTTTAGGGTTGCTAACAGTTTTGCATTTCCTTTCAAACGCGTATAAGACCAAAGAATAGGAGTTAACCAAAACAGCAGTGTTAACAAAATATCTATTGCTTGCTTAATATCGCGCACAAAAACCATTATAGAAGAGGTTAACCAACCTATTCCTGTAACTAACACTATCGCACATAATATGTAATAAAAGAGTTGCAAGCAATACAAATCAATTGGATATCCATGTATAGCTATTATAATTATGAGAACTAAAGTTAAAAACAGGTGTATAATAAAATTTGTAGTTATCTTAATAACAGGAATAATACCAAGCCTGAAATGCATTTTTTTTATCAGAAAGGAGAACTCTATCAGTGAATTAGCAGAACCTGAAATCGAGTCTCGCATGAAAAACCAAGGCACCATTCCGCAAACAAACCACGGTAAAAATGGAGTGCCGTCTGATAAATCACTTCCTCGTAATCCTATTGACACCACAAACCAGATTACAAAAATAATAGCTGCCGGTTGTATAAATGCCCACGGCAGTCCTAAATATGTAGCAAGATATTTTTTTTGAAAATCACTAATAACTAGCTTTTTAATTATATACCTTTGCTGAAATATTACTTTAAGAAAGTAATAAAAGTTCTTTATATGTTTTAACATCTATTAACTCTTATAACAAAATTTCTTCAACAGCAAATTTATAACTTATATAATACTTTTCGGCAAAGTTTTGTGTCTATTTTGGGATTAATCGTTATTCTTTTTTAAGTTTAGATAACTTTTTGGTTACATTTTTATAACTTAGCGGTATATTTATGTGGTTATTTTTAATTTTTGTAAAATATGTTACAAATTGATCTTGATGTAATATTTAAAGAAAAGAATCCGAAATTAGCAAAACGGATACCAAAATTTGTAATGAACTTTATCAAAAGGGTTTTGCATATAAAAGATATCAACAATCATTTGCGCAATAATGGCGATAGAAAAGGAATAGATAGCGTTAAATTTTTGATAGATAGCCTAAATGTGACGTATGAAGTCTTCGGTATTGAAAACCTTACGAAAAACCATAGATATCAATTTGCAAGCAACCACCCATTAGGCGCTCTCGATGGCATTACTCTATTAGATGTTGTAAATGAGCACATTGGCGAGCCTCGGTTTTTAGTCAACGATTTGCTGTTAAAGTTGGAGATTTTTGACCCTCTTTTTGTCCCTATCAACTCATACGGAACAACGTCAAAAGAGATTGCCAGAATTATAGATCAGACTTATGCCTCAGATTTACAAGTAATTGCATTTCCTTCAGGAATGGCATCGCGAAAAATAAAGGGAAAAATAACAGACCTTGAGTGGAAGAAAAGTTTTGTACAAAAATCAATTGAACATGAGCGTGATATTGTTCCCGTTTTTTTTAAAGGACACAACTCAAAACGTTTTTACAGGATTGCAAATTGGCGAAAGCGACTTGGCATAAAAGCCAATATAGAGATGTTCTTCTTGCCTGATGAGATGTTCAGACAAAACAACTCACACTTTAAAATATTTTTCGGTAAACCAATTTCATGGGAGGAGCTAAAAAACAACGGCAATGTCAGACAATGGACAGAAGATATCAGAAAAATTGTATATTCATTAGAGAAATAACCTATCTGTTGTTTATATTTGTAACTTATTTTAATCTCTCTTATTGTTAACAAATAAGTATAAAATGGAAAAATTAATTGACCCCGTACCCGTACACGTTATCGAATCGGAATTAACTCCAGATAAGTTTGTAAGGAAAACGAATTATGGTAATAATGATATATATATATTCAACCACCACAATGCCCCTTATTTAACATTAGAAGTTGGTCGTTTACGCGAATTAACTTTTCGTAAAGCTGGCGGCGGTACTGGCAAAAGTTGCGATTTAGACAACTTTGACTTGCAAGATATTCCATATAATCAACTAATTGTGTGGTCACCGGAAGATAAGGTTATTGTAGGAGGTTATCGTTTTCTAATAGGCAAAAAAGCATCGATAGATGAGTTGGGAAACATCAGAATGGCAACCTACAAGTTGTTTAACTTTTCAGACAAGTTTATAAAGGAGTATCTCCCCTATACCGTTGAATTAGGGCGTTCGTTCGTTCATCCTGATTATCAGTCGGGACAGTCATCACGAAAAAGTATTTTTGCACTTGATAACCTTTGGGACGGGTTAGGAGCAATTGTTGTGGAGAACCCAGATATGCATTACTTCTTTGGTAAAGTTACCATGTACACTCATTATAATCAAGAAGCCCGCAACATACTGCTTTATTTCATCAAAAAGCATTTCCCCGACCCCGATAATCTACTGACTCTGATAGAACCTCTTGAACTCAATTTTAATGTTCCAAAATTAGAGAAGCTATTCCCTCACGATGACTACAGCGAAAATAAAAAAATACTCAACAGCGAGCTACGTAAACTTGGAGAAAATGTTCCACCATTAATAAATGCCTATATGAACCTCTCTCCTACAATGCGTGCTTTTGGGACATCGATTAACCATGAGTTTGGAGATGTGGAAGAGACTGCTATCCTAATTGATATAAGGGATATATATAAGTCGAAGATTGATAGGCATATAAACACATACCGCAAGGGCAATTAGCAATTAGCAATGTGCAATAAACAATTAAAGGTGAATGGTGGTTGGTGATTAGTGGTTGGTGGTTGAAGGATGGTAAAATCAATTAATTGAATATCAAGGTGTTATAGAGACGTCATATTATGGCATCTCATATAAAGTATGTTAGTGGTCACTTCGATGGTTATTAAGCTTATGTTTTGATAGACTCAACAACCATAGAAATGCAAATTCAATGACCTTTGGCTGAGTTTATCGAAGCCAACATCATAGGAGACTTATGCCAAATAGTCACTTCGACAAGCTCAGTGACCATTCTCGGTGGCTGAGCTTGTGTTTCGACAGACTCATTAACCGTCGAAATTACCACAAAGAAACTATGACGGTTACTTTTTAATGCACTGATAATCAATAAGCCCTAACATCTCTACCCTCGATATAATTGATAAAAGCTGTATTTACCACTTTATTCCCTCCGGGGGTTGGATAATTACCTGTAAAATACCAGTCGCCTGTGTCATTTGGACAAGCTTTATGCAAATTTTCAACAGTCTGATAAACTACTTTTACTTTAGATTTTATACCCGGCTGCAAAATACGAGCTATCTGTTCACTTATTTGTTCATCTGTGAAAGTATCATATAACTCCTTAACATAATTAACAATTTCATTTCTATTTTTTTGTTGCTGCTCTTTACACTTTCTATATATTTCATTTATCAGCGAACTATTTCCTGTGTCACGCAATAAGCTAATAACAGCCTGAAAAGCGATAAACTCTGTTAATTTTGCCATATCTATTCCGTAACAGTCTGGATATCTGACTTGTGGCGATGACGACACAACAACAATTTCGGCAGGAGAGAGTCTATCTAATATTTTAAGTATTGAACGTCTCAAGGTAGTTCCTCTAACAATGCTATCAT
>DAOSIN010000258.1:0-3585 GCA_035366675.1 Salinivirgaceae bacterium
TAACGCTTCATGCAGCCGAAGGAGTTGAATTCAGCGAACGAAACTTTAGCTTTGGAGAATTTTACGAACAGATGCGTTATTTTGAAGTTGGTTCCAATATAATACCATACCTATCACCCGAAGAGTATGAAATTTTAGTTAATGAAGACGTTAAACACGATACAATAACGTCGGAGAAAATACTCGGAAGGAAGTTCAAGTTTTCAGGAGCGTACGGAAAAAACCTTATGTTAGAAGTAAGCCGTTATGCAATGGTCGCTTCCGTCATAGCCAGACAATTAAAATCTGACTTCGATATAATCCATGCACACGACTGGCTAACATATGCAGCAGGTGTTGCGGCTAAACGTGCTACAGGAAAACCTCTTGTGGTTCATATGCACGCCACAGAGTATGACAGAAGCGGAGAAGGTAATATAAACCGACAGGTTCATGATATCGAAAAAATGGGAATGAGCGAAGCCGATACCGTTATTTCAGTGAGTAACTTTACCCGCAGTATAATAATAAATAAGTACGGAATTGCTCCCGACAAAGTTGTTACCGTTCATAACGCCGTTGAAGCCGATGAGAGTGAACGTGCAGAATATAAAAAATATATACCCGAAAAAATAGTAACTTTCTTAGGTAGAATTACTTACCAGAAAGGTCCTGACTATTTTGTACAAAGTGCTCTCAAGGTGTTACAAAGAGATCCTAATGTTAGATTTGTAATGGCAGGCTCTGGCGACATGCTTAACAGAATGATTAAACGAGTTGCAACTCTGGGAATTGCTGATAATTTTCACTTTACAGGATTTTTGAAAGGTCCCGAGGTAACAAAAATGTTTGCCATGAGCGATGTATATGTAATGCCCTCTGTATCAGAACCATTTGGCATATCGCCACTTGAAGCCATGCGAAGTAACGTTCCTGTTATTATTAGCAAACAATCGGGCGTATCAGAAGTACTGAAACATGCCGTAAAAGTTGACTTTTGGGATGTTGACGCTATGGCTGATGCTATTTACGGTCTGTTACATTACAAGGCTCTGTCAACAATGTTTAAAGAGCTTGGGAAAGACGAAGTCGATAACTTAAAGTGGGACAACTCTGCCGCAAAAGTTAAAAATGTTTATATAGATACCATAGCAAAAGTTATGGGTTAAAAAAATTAGCTTAAAAGTTTAGAAATAAATATAATACAGATAAATCATGAAGAAAATTTGCCTATATTTTGAGGTTCATCAGCCATATCGACCAAGAACTTATCGTTTTTTCGATATTGGTCATAACCACAACTATTTTGACGATTATGCCAACAAAAATCAAATGAGACGATTGGCAGAAAAATGTTATCTTCCTGCAAATCAAATTATATTAGATCTTTTGAACAAACACAAAGGCAAATTCAAGATAGCATTTTCTATTTCAGGAGTCGCAATTGATCTAATGAAACAATACACACCAGAAGTTTTAGACTCATTTCAAAAATTAGCTAAGACAAAACATGTGGAATTTCTAGCCGAAACTTATGCTCACTCGTTGGTTGCATTGAAAAACAAAGAGGAGTTTTTAGCTCAAGTTGTACAACACAGCAAAACAATAGAGGAGCTGTTTAACTATAAACCAAAGACCTTTAGAAATACCGAACTTATATATTCAAACGAAATTGGTGCCGATGTCTTTGAATTAGGCTATAATGGAGTTGTTGCCGAAGGTGCCAAACATATTTTAGGTTGGCGTAGTCCTAATTTTATTTATGTCAATCCGGTTTGTCCCAAACAAAAGGTGCTTCTTAGAAATTTTAAACTTAGCGACGATATAGCATTCCGTTTCTCTAACCGAAATTGGGATCAATGGCCCCTGACAGCAGAAAAATATGTTTCATGGCTTAAAAATATTGATGCAAAAGAGGAGATTGTAAACATATTTATGGATTATGAAACATTTGGCGAGCATCAACCACATGATTCGGGAATCATGGACTTTCTACGTTATTTTCCCGACCATGTAATCAATAGCAAAAAATTAGAATTTGTTACACCTGCCGAAGCAGTAAAATCACTGCAACCAATATCACCAATAAATATTGAATACCCAACGTCATGGGCTGACGAAGAACGTGACACCACCGCTTGGCTTGGAAACGAACTACAAAAAGACGCTGTTAATAAACTCTACGAAATGCAGAATTTTATTAATTCGCAAACAGACCCAGAGATAAAAAAAATATACTATTACCTACAATCCAGTGATCATTTCTACTTAATGTCAACGAAATGGTTCTCTGATGGTGGTCACAAACGCTTTAATCCTTTTGGCTCACCCTATGAAGCATACATAAATTTTAGAAATATACTCAACGACTTTATGCTATTTACAGGTTTTACCTTCGATATCAGACACGAGCTTGAGCGATTAACAAAAGTTAACAGAAGACAAGAGGAGATTATACGTGAATTAAGGCATTTAACTGGAACAACCAAAGCTAAACCAAGTAGGAAAACTACTCAGGCTAAAAAAACCACAACCACACAAAAGAGTACAACGAAAGAGACAACGAAAGGAAAAACAACCAAAGCAAAAGAACAGACAGCAAGTAGTAGTAAGGTTGGCAAGAAGGTCGCAAAGCCAAAAACTAACACTAATAAAAAACAATAAGGTAAGTGATCGCGCCAATATTTAATACCGATTGGACTGTTTTAAAATTACAATTGGTATAAGATTCAAACGTTTTTGTTTGTAAAACAAAAACTATGACTATTTTTGACATCTTTTAACTAATAAATGAAAAAACCACAAATGAACCGAATGAACACAGTAAATAAAAGACCAGGATTTATATTTGAAACAAGCTGGGAAGTATGTAATAAGGTTGGAGGAATACATACAGTTATTAGCACCAAGTCTCCCGCCCTATCGAATGCGGTAGAAGCAAAAATCATATATATAGGTCCTGATAATGCACGCCACTCAAGCGGTATGTCGGAATTTAAGGAAGACAAAAATCTTTACTTAACTTGGGTTAGCCACGCCAGACGACAAGGCTTAAAAGTTAGAATGGGACGCTGGCAAATACCAGGAAATCCTATGGCTCTGCTTATAGACTATACACCGCTGATAGTCAAGAAAAATGAGATTTTTACAGAGTTTTGGGAAACATTTCAACTAGATTCAATTTCTGGAGATTGGGATTTTATAGAACCTGCACTATTTGGATATGCTGCGGGTCAGGTAATCGAAAACTTCTGTCGATTTAACCTCTCGCCAAGATTAAATGTAATAGCGCACTTTCACGAATGGATGACTGCCGCAGGTATATTGTACTTAGAGAAATATGCACCACACATCTGTACAATGTTTACTACTCATGCTACAATCGTAGGTCGCTGTACAGCAAGCAATTACCAGCCATTATACCAAAATTTAAAAGACCTCAACGGATTTGTAAAAGCGCACGAATTTAACGTTACCGCAAAACACTCATTAGAAAGAATAGCTGCAAATGTTGCCGATACTTTCACAACAGTAAGCACTATAACTGCCGAGGTGTGTAAGTATCTGCTTGAAAAGGAGGTCGATATAGTGACTCCAAACGGATTT
>DAOSIN010000259.1:0-3551 GCA_035366675.1 Salinivirgaceae bacterium
GATAACATGATCTAAACCACCAAATCCGATATCATAAGCCCAACCGTCTCCACCAAAAATCCATTGTGATTTTTTCTCTAAATACTGTTTTAAATCTAAAATTTCTTTTGCAACAGCGTGTTTCTCATTTTGCAATGCGGTTACAACCGCTTTTGAAGTTTCTCTTGTTTTCTCTGCATTACTATAGTTTGTAATCCAGTTTTCAAAAGCTGTTTTAGTTGCTGGTGCAACCTTATTCATATTATCTTGCATTATGCTAGCTATACGCTCACGTATATTGCGCACTCCTGTTGCCATACCTAAGCCAAATTCGGCATTATCTTCAAACAGCGAGTTTGCCCAAGCTGGTCCACGTCCTTCTGAGTTTACACAATAAGGCATTGCAGGAGCTGAACCTCCGTATATTGACGAGCAACCTGTAGCGTTTGCAACCATCATACGATCACCAAAAAGTTGAGTAATTAGCTTAATGTAAGGAGTTTCACCACATCCGGCACATGCTCCTGAAAATTCAAATAGTGGTTGTGCAAACTGAGTAGATTTTACGTTTGTATCTTTTGGAGTGATATTATCTTTGTAAGTTACATTTTTGGCTATATAATTCCAACGTTCAATTTCTGCACTTTGAGTTTCTAATGGCTTCATGATCAGTGCTTTTGTTTTTGAGGGACAAACGTCAGCACAGTTACCACAACCTGTACAGTCTAACGCACTAACTTGAATTCTAAACTGTAAGCCTTCAAAGCCTTTACCGTTAGCTTTAATTGTTTTTGTGTCTTTTGGTGCTTTAGCCAACTCTTTTTCGTCTAATAAGAATGGACGAATAGCAGCATGCGGACATACGAATGAACATTGGTTACATTGGATACAGTTTTCCGGTAGCCACTCGGGTACATCTACTGCAATACCGCGTTTTTCGTATTGCGTGGTACCTGAATCGAAAGTTCCATCTTCACGACCTGTGAATGCGCTAACTGGAAGATCATCACCTTTTTGTGCAATAATCGGCAATACAACATCTTTCACAAATTTTGGAACATCGGCTTTAGCTCCAACCTTTGTGGGAGGTAGTTTTGACCACTCGGCTGGAACCTCAACTTTGGTGACGTTGCCACCTCGGTCAATAGCTTTATTGTTCATTGCAACAACCTCTTCGCCTCTACGTGAAAAACTCTTACGAACAAAATCTTTCATTTCGTCAACAGCTTTATCGTAAGGTATTACGTTAGAGATTTTAAAGAAAGCTGATTGCATAATAGTATTTGTACGGTGACCTAATCCAATCTCCTCTGCAATAGCAGTAGCATTGATAATGTAGAAGTTAATTTTGTTATCAGCCATATACTTTTTCACTTCATTTGGCAATTTCTCTTTTGTCTCCTCAACATCCCAAACGCTGTTTAGTAAGAAAGTACCTCCCTTTGTCAAACCTTTAAGCATATCGTATTTATCTAAGTATGAAGGCACGTGACATGCAACGAAGTTAGGAGTTGTTACCAAATATGGAGAGCGGATTGGAGTATCACCAAAACGCAAGTGTGATACAGTAATACCGCCCGATTTTTTAGAGTCGTAAGCAAAATATGCCTGACAATATTTGTCGGTTGTATCACCAATAATCTTGATTGAGTTTTTATTTGCACCAACAGTACCGTCTGAACCAATTCCGTAGAATTTAGCTTGATATGTTCCTGATGGAGAAACGTTTACCTCTGCAGTTAATGGAAGTGAGTGGTGAGTTACATCATCATTAATACCTACTGTAAATTGATTTCTAGGCTCTTTCGCTGTCATATTGTCAAAAACAGCAATCATTTGAGCAGGCGTAGTATCTTTTGATGATAAACCGTAGCGTCCACCAATAATAACAGGTGCGTTGGCTTTATCTTTAAATAGTTCTACTATATCTAAGTATAGAGGATCACCGTTTGCACCCGGTTCTTTTGTGCGATCAAGAACAGTTATTCGTTTAACTGATTTTGGGAACACTTTAAAGAAGTATTTAGCTGAAAATGGGCGATATAGATGCACGCTGATTAAACCAACTTTTTCACCTTTAGCCATTTTATGATCAATAACTTCTTTAATTGTATCGGTAATTGAACCCATTGCCACAATAATGTCGGTAGCATCAGCTGCGCCATAATATGTAAATGGATGATATTCGCGACCTGTTATTTTTTTTAGCTCCTGCATATAATGCTCTACGATATCGGGAACTGCATCGTAGAATTTGTTAGCGGCCTCGCGAGTTTGGAAATATATATCAGGGTTTTGTGCTGTTCCTCTTGTTACAGGATGTTCTGGATTTAAAGCATTGTCACGGAAAGCTTTAAGTGCTTTTTGGTCAATTAACCCTGCCAATTGTTCCATTACAGGTGCTTCAACTTTTTGAATTTCGTGTGATGTACGGAATCCATCAAAGAAGTGCATGAAAGGAATTTTTGATTTTATTGCTGCAAGGTGTGCAATGGCAGCTATATCCATAATCTCTTGAACGCTACCTGTGGCTAACATTGCAAATCCCGTTTGACGAGTGCTCATAACGTCGCTATGATCTCCAAAAATAGAGAGTGCTTGGGCTGCCAAGCTACGTGCCGACACGTGGAAAGTTGCAGGAAGAAGTTCTCCGGCGATTTTGTACATGTTCGGAATCATAAGCAACAATCCTTGCGATGCTGTATATGTTGATGTTAACGCGCCGGCTTGTAACGAGCCGTGCACAGCTCCGGCTGCACCGGCTTCCGATTGCATTTCAACAACTTTTACAGGACGACCAAAAATATTTTTTTGACCATCAGCTGCCCACTCATCAATATATTCTGCCATTGTTGACGATGGGGTAATTGGGTAAATAGCTGCAACTTCGCTAAACATGTAGGATATGTACGACGCAGCATAGTTACCATCACATGTAATAAATTTCTTTTTCTGACTCATAATTATGCTTTTATTGAAAAATTATATACTTTTTATTGATTTTTGCACAAAATTAACAAAAAAAATGTTGATTTATTGTGACTCTGGTAGCCGTTGCTAATTCAGAATCATTTTAAATAAGAATATTGCAAGGAGAATGGCACAAGGAATAGGACACTTTTAATTTTATAAGAGACGCCATGATATGACGTCTCTACAACACAATGACATTCAATTGATTAATTGCATATTGCTAATTGCTCCTATCCTTTGTCCATTGTTAGAAGGAACTCTTCGTTTGAACGTGTTTGAGGAAGTCTTTGACGCATAAACTCCATAGCTTCAATACTATTCATATCAGCAAGGAAATTTCTCAAAATATAGGTTTTGTTAAGAGTATCTTTAGGCAACAACAGGTCTTCACGACGCGTGCTTGACGCCAAAATATCAACTGACGGATATATTCTTCGATTGGACAGTTTGCGATCTAACTGTAACTCCATGTTTCCAGTTCCTTTAAACTCTTCGAAAATAACTTCGTCCATTTTCGAGCCTGTTTCTGTAAGTGCTGTAGCTAAAATAGTTAGAGAACCTCCGTTTTCAATCTGCCTTGCTGCACCAAAAAATCTTTT
>DAOSIN010000260.1:0-3550 GCA_035366675.1 Salinivirgaceae bacterium
AACACTAGATTTTATTTTTAAATACATTACAGTTTTAGGAGATGGTTTTTTTGTAGTATCATTCTGCCTGTTACTTATACTTTACAAATACAAAACCGCAATTACACAAATTTTAGCATTTGCTTTATCAGGCATCAGTGTACAATTAATAAAAAATTTGATTTTTAACGATTCTCCACGTCCTAATCTCTACTTCGAAGCCTTTCCTGAATATTCCCTAAGACTTGTTGAAGGAGTGAAAATTGCAAATCACTACAGTTTTCCTTCGGGTCATACTGCAAGTGCTTTTGCCCTGTTTTTCATATTCATTTTTATGACAAAAAACAGATGGTTAAAAGTTCTTTTCTTAACCATAGCGATGCTTGTAGGGTATTCAAGAATGTATCTCTCACAACATTTTATGATTGATATTACATTTGGTTCATTAATAGGAGTAATATCTGCTATAATAATTTACTCATTTATGGATCGCTACAACAACGAGAAACTTGAAAGTTCGTTAATTAAAAAACTTTTTAAACTAAAATAATATTAATTAAATTACGTCTGTTGTTTATTTGAGAGCAAAAAGTGATTTATATCACATTGTTGGGAAATAATACGCTTTTTTTCTTTCAAATAATTCGCTAAAGACAAAAGGGTTAACTACATTTGCAGATAAACTAAAAATTCGAAAGTACAGCACATGGTTTTAGGCAAAACAGACCGCATATAAACCATTTTTTATAAGTGAATTTAAACCTAATAAATTATATATAATATGAAACCCTCACACATTGAACACATTGGCATTGCAGTTAAAAATCTTGACGATGCTATTCCATTTTTTACAAAACTTCTTGGACAAGAATGTTACGCCATTGAAGAAATTAAAGATCAGAAGGTAAAAACCGCTTTCTTCAAAGTTGGTCAAACAAAAATTGAACTGTTAGAACCAACAGATCCTGAAGGACCAATAGGTAAATTCATTGAAAAAAGAGGAGAAGGCATTCATCATATAGCCTTTGCAGTTGACGATGTAAATGCTGCACTTAAAGAAGCTGAAGAGATGAACATCAGACTTAT
Organism: Salinivirgaceae bacterium; assembly: GCA_035366675.1. Lineage (GTDB taxonomy): Bacteria > Bacteroidota > Bacteroidia > Bacteroidales > Salinivirgaceae > JAAYQU01. Next base: position 1,066 of record DAOSIN010000260.1, read on the forward strand.
TGACAAAACAGGTCGTAAAGGAGCTGAAGGCTTAAACATCGGCTTTCTACATCCAAAATCAACATACGGAGTTCTAACCGAGTTTTGCAGTAAATAAACTGTTTCAAGTAGTTTGATTACTTTGCAATATAAATCCCAAACTGTATTTATTAAAATAACAAAATACAATTATTAATATTTTCAACAAATGACGAATCAAGATAAAGTAAAAAGATTAATTGATCTGCGAGTAGAAGCTAAACTCGGTGGAGGGGAAAGGCGCATTGCCTCGCAACACAAAAAAGGGAAACTCACTGCACGCGAAAGAATTGACCTTTTGCTTGACGAAGGTAGCTTCGAGGAGATGGATATGTTCGTAACACACCGTTGCACCGATTTCGGCTTAGAAAATGAACATTATTACTCCGATGGCGTTGTTACAGGATACGGAACAATCGAAGGACGACTTGTTTACGTGTTTTCACAAGATTTTACCGTGTTTGGAGGTTCGCTTTCTGAAACATTTGCTCAAAAAGTTTGCAAAATCATGGATACAGCTATGAAAGTAGGAGCTCCGGTAATAGGTATCAACGACTCTGGAGGAGCACGCATTCAAGAGGGTGTTGTATCATTAGCAGGATACGCTGAAATATTCCAACGTAATATCTTGGCATCAGGCGTTATTCCACAAATTTCTGCAATCTTCGGCCCATGTGCAGGCGGAGCAGTTTATTCACCCGCGCTAACAGACTTTATAATAATGTCGAAGGATACAAGCTATATGTTTGTTACCGGACCTAAGGTTGTAAAAACAGTTACCGGCGAAACAGTTACATTAGAAGAGTTGGGCGGTGCTTCGATACATTCATCAAAATCGGGTGTTGCTCACTTCTCGGTTGAAGACGAAGAAAAAGGAATCCAATTACTGCGTAAATTACTTACCTATTTACCACAAAACAATATGGAGGAGGCTCCAATTGTGCCAACTGATGACCCGATTGACCGACTTGAAGATTCTCTCAACTTTATCATACCAGATCAACCAAACATACCTTACGATGTGAAAGATGTAATTAGAGCAATTGTGGACAATGGTGAATGTCTCGAAGTACAAGCAAACTATGCGAAAAATATCGTTACAGGTTTTGCTCGTTTCGATGGTCAGTCTGTTGGATTGGTTGCCAATCAACCAAAAATTTTGGCTGGAGTACTTGATATAAATGCTTCACGAAAAGCAGCGCGATTTGTACGTTTTTGCGATGCATTCAACATTCCACTCGTTACTTTAGTTGATGTTCCAGGATTTTTGCCCGGTACTGGTCAAGAGTACAACGGAATAATCATTAACGGCGCAAAATTGCTCTTCGCTTATGGCGAAGCAACCGTTCCAAAAGTTACTGTAATTCTTCGCAAAGCCTACGGCGGTGCATACGACGTGATGAGTTCTAAACACTTGAGAGGCGACTTAAACTACGCTTGGCCCACAGCCGAAATTGCAGTAATGGGACCTAAAGGAGCTATAGAAGTACTATACAGTTCTGAATTGAAAAAAATAGAAGACGAGGCTGAAAAAAATAAGTTTCTTGAAGAGAAAGAGAAAGAGTATATAGAAAAGTTTGCAAACCCATACGTTGCTGCAAAATATGGATATATTGATGATGTGATTGAACCCAGAAACACACGCTTTAGAGTAATTAGGGCACTCCAATCACTTGCAACAAAAAGAGGTAGCAATCCACCTAAAAAACACTCTAATCTGCCACTATAAAACTCTGTAATACAATGAGAAAGAATTTTTATAGCGTTCTGGTAGCAACAATCCTAACCGTTGTCTGTTTCAACGAATCTGTCGCTCAATCAATCGAAGATTTGCGAATTAACGAAGTTATGTTGGAAAACACCGATAACTATGTTGACAAATTCGGAAACCGCAGTGTATGGATTGAGATAATGAACCTTGGATATAATGATGTAAACATTGCTAACTGCTACTTAACAAACGACATCAATAATCCAAAAATGTATCGTATTCCCGAAGGAGACCCTGTTACGATAATCCCCAAAAGGCAATTTATGCTCTTTTTTGCAGATGGAGTGACACAACACGGAACTCAACACCTGAACTTCACTCTTGAAAGTAAAAAGTTTATAGCACTTTTCAGCTCAGACGGAAGAACTTTGATTGACAGCGTAACGCTTCCATCTTTGCAGCCCAATACAACATATTGCCGAAAACCAGATGGAATTGGCAATTGGCAAGTTAGTGATATTACAACACCGGGTGCAACAAACGATATTTTTGAAGATAAAGCTACAGCAAATGAAGTTTTTGCAAAGTTAGACCCCTATGGAGTTATTATGGCGATTATAGCTATGATAGCTGTATTTGTCCCACTTTTAGTGCTTTATCGAGTTTTCAATTTCATTGGATATGTAAATCAAGGAAAATTCAAACTGCGCAGAAAAAAGGATACTAAGGAAGATATCTCTGCCGGAGAAGAAGCTG
>DAOSIN010000261.1:0-3550 GCA_035366675.1 Salinivirgaceae bacterium
AATTTAATAATCTCACTTCTGAGGTCGGCATCACGCAATTTCTTGACATAGATATAGGCTAAGGGAACATCCGGCCCTTCACCACGGATCTCATTCAATACAATGGCTTCGTTCTCCTGCCAGCCGTCACGGAGCCATAAATTAAGACGGCTTTCGGTGTTGGGTTTTTCCATTTTATCCCAAATCTCGAAATCACGTTTTAGTTTTGAATTGCCGTGCAGGATATTTATTGTTTTGGTCTTGTCTTTAAACAGTTCAAGTATGTTATTTTGCCTCAGCGTTTGTATTTTATCATCCCCTTTTGCGTTTATGGCAACGGCGTTCTTTGTATATTCCTGCTCCCATTCAGCCCCTTCTTTTGTTTGCAACTTAAATTCATCGCCCACAGGCATGAGTACTTTATCCTTTTCTACCAGTTTTTTTAGCAGTTCTTTCACTTTATTTCTAAAAGCATCGGTTGGCTCGTTCAGGTTGTCAATCAACAGGTCTGCAATAGTATTGGCATTGGATTTGGGAAGAGTGCCTTGTGTGTCTTTTGGTAGCTGGTCCAACAGGAAAACAACACTCAGAATCCTTCCTTCCAGTAAACTGTCTCCTCCTTTAGCTTTTCTCGCTTCTATCAGGTTATTGGTTTCCTGGAGAAGCAAGGCACCTTGTAGGAGGTCTCGTTGCTTTTGCTCAAAAATAAAATCACCTGGGATAATGTGTCCAAGGTCTTTATCGGCCAGTGCCTTTACGCAATCGTTCACCACCCTTATCTGGCTTCTTAGCTGCCCGGTTGTGCCGGCCACATCAATTACCTGAAGGATCTTTTTCCAGAACTTTCTGATGGGTGGAATCAATGGATAATCGGCTACTGCCGTTTTTCGGTCTTCGGTGGTATAGCCAAAAGTTGTCCCTTCCAGGGTGCGGGAAATTTCTCCCATCGAGGACTCAATTTTTTTATCGATTGAAGCAACTACACTCGGTTTCTTTTCTAGAATAGTCTTCCGGGTGACCGTTTCCACATCTGTATCGGATAGCAGGACTTTTACCGAGAAACGGTCTTGCAAAGGTTGTAGCTGTGGCGTTTCAGCCAGTGCATTCTGACCGGTGCCAACCAGTAGCAATTTGCCTTCAAAATTACTGCATACATCCTGCGCCAAATTTTGAATGTCGATGGTCTTGTTTCCATCCTGTCCGATAAATTGTTGTACTTCGTCCAGGACGATGATCGTACAGGGAATTTTATCCCCATAGAATAAAGGAAACACTTCGGTTTTTAATGTATTGATGAATTGATCTCTGCTTATTGTATCCTGCCGCTTAAAGTTGATTTTGAAATTTTCTTTGACTTTTGCTTCATTCTCGGCAAAATCGGGCTTGATCTGCAAAACGGCTTTAGCAAGTGCCGTAGACACAAACAGGTTCTCATATTCTTTAACAAAGTCTTTCCCTTGCGCTTCAATGATATTCTTCAAATCGTCATAAATGCCTTCCTGTTTTGCCCAATAGACGAATTTAAAATGGTGAAACTGGGGCGGTAATCCCAAAGCAGTAAGCACCAATTGCAAAAACGAATACCGTATGTCAGCCGAAGGAAAATCCTTAAGCGTTCCAACAATGGATAATTTGCCGTGAAGATTCTGTTTTCTTTCTAATTCAACAAACAGATCTCTAATGTCCTGAGGCAATGGTTTAATGTTCCTGGCTGTTTCTCCGTTTTGGAACTTATAATCCTGCCATAGATAGCCCAGCATTTTAACCAGATGTGATTTACCACTGCCAAAGAAACCACTAACCCAAACAGCAGGCTGTTTAGGCTGGTCAATAAATTTTAAATATGTATCCAGTATTCTGAAAAAGCCCTTCTGGTATTCGCCCTCACAGACGAATGTTTTCAGCTCATGTCGCAAAGTCGTAATGCCATTTTCGTCTTTGGATATATTGATCTCAACTACGCCATCATTCAAGAGATTGTTCTCTTGGGGATTCAGATTAAACAGTTCTTTATTTTTCATGGTGTTCTATGTTAAGCTTTTATGGGTCTTGCCAAATAACTCCAACCATCTCTTGCGTTTAGCAAACGAAATTGATTTTTTTCAAACTCGCCAGGGAAGAATACCAGTAACCGTCCTTTTACTTCTGCCGCAATGTGATTTAACAGGTCGGAAAGACGGGCAAATCCAAAAAGAGAAGCCACGTCGGTAAATGCAAGAACGGTTTCTTCATCGTTTTTATTTTCCTTGATTGTGCTTATGGTATAATCAATTGCATAAGATTTGAATTCAAATTCCAATTGGTCTACCAACGCATCCGGGTCAAGGAAATATTCCTCCCGGTACTCATGTGAAGCCATCCATTTTGGAAAGCAGTCTTTCAATGATATGACAACCCATTTCTTTCCTGCTTTTTTTGTGACATTTTCGAAATCACTTAGACGAAAATCTACTTTCCTTTGAACATCCGGGTCATAGACCAAAAACCAAATCCGTTCCTGAGCAGAGAGGGTTTCTTCCCATTTTCCGCTTACTACCTTATCGTAGGCTTGTATTAAGCCATCAACATTGTTAGCCATTATTGCATTGTCTTAATCTGATTTTCAAAAGAAATAACTGTGACAGCTCCTCCATACTGGTATTGTAACAAATCTCTTTTTGACGCTTCTTTTATCAATTCCCTAAGGTCTTCAGTATTTAATGCCAGTGCCTTGACCGACTTACTTAACAGAATATAATCACCTCTATCTCCGTTTAAAAAAGAAAGTAATGATGCAAATGCTACTGTAAAGTAGTCTTGCTCTGGTTGGACCCTTATGTTTTTCACTTTTCCCTGGATATATCCGGCCTGTTTCCATGAACTGGAAATATTTTGAGCAGTACTGCGTCTTGTGTTGGCTGAATAATTTCCGGGATGGTATTTCTCAATATTTTCATCAAATCTTTCAATAGCAACTCTTTCTCCGATTCTTGTATTAATAACAACATCAATGCTTTCCCGAAGAAGGAAATCATTGGATATAGCGTACAAGAGAGTAATAATACTTTTCTTTTCGTTATACACCAACTTCCAATAGTGTTTAAGACATCTGAACCTTATATCTTCCAAATCAAACCCATACAACTGCTTTAAATAACGATTTGTCTTTAAAAGATTATTGCTGGAGCGTTTGTTAGTAACATTTGCATTAAGAATAGCATCAAAATCATCATTTTCAACACCATGGTTCATAACATGAGAAAGTTCGGTAAACATGATTGTTCTGGAAGTATGTATCGTTTTATTTTGTTTCATGGATCTCTGTTTTGTCAGTTTTTTTCAAATTCTCTTAGTGTTTTGCCATCCTTTTGTTTCCACTCTGTCAATCCGTTGGCACTTCTTCCCATCACAGTAATAGCTGCTGTAGAGGGACTACTGAATATGTAATCCTCCGCAAATTCATAATATTCTCCTTTTTCGATTAAAACACCGTTGGCGATCAATGTTTCTCTTAATGTAATGAAACTTGGAGCCATAGAGATTACAACCGTTCCAGCGACTTTTGAACCTTTGAAAACGACAAATCCGTCAG
>DAOSIN010000262.1:0-1106 GCA_035366675.1 Salinivirgaceae bacterium
TTTTCCGTATAAACCCAGTTCGAAGAAAAGAGCGAAACCTGGTCACCAATAAGCTTAAGCATAATCTATTTCTTAAAACAGTTTGGAATGCTTCTTTTTATTTTGGTTATTACAGTGTTTTCTACCATCGGGTAGATCAAATCCGGATGTAGTCAGGAGTAAGAATACAATGAAGCGCACTCTGAATCAAGTAAAATATTTGGAATTTTTTTCCATTGGATTTATCGTTACAATGCTGGTTGCTAATATCATTGCAGTAAAAATGTTACAAATCGGCCCATTTACTATCCCGGCAGGGACAATCATTTTCCCGATTAGTTACATAATCAACGATGTTCTAACTGAGGTGTTCGGCTACAAAATTGCTCGCAGAGTTGTTTGGATGGGTTTTTTTTCGAATTTGTTTTTAGTTGTTGTAGTGTATATAGCCCAAATCTTACCACCTGCGCCATTCTGGGATGGACAGCAAGCCTTCGAACGCATTCTTGGTTTTACGCCTAGAATTTTGGCGGCTTCTTTCTTGGCTTATTTGGTAGGCTCGTTGGTCAACGCAAAAGTGATGGAAGTGATGAAAATTTTGACCAATGAGCGTTACCTTTGGTCTCGTACTATTGGCTCTACACTTGTAGGTGAGGGTATTGACTCTTTCATTTTCATGGCAGTCGCTTTTGCCGGCACGATTCCTGCGCAGAACTGGCTGAAATCAGCTTTTACGATCTGGTTTCTAAAAACGTTATACGAAACGCTAGTCACGCCGTTAACTTATATTGTTGTAAATCGGGTGAAAAAAGCTAATAACCTAAAGAGTCAGAAATACACCTTATCTGAAGAGTAAAAAGATGAAAGATAAACCGATGAGCATACTAGTTGTTGCACCTCATCATGATGATGAGGTTATTGGTTGTGGAGGAACGATTGCTAATGTCACTCGTAACGGTCACCAGGTGGATGTGCTATATATGACTGCAGGCAATGTGGGGATTCCTGGGGTCGAACGGTCCGAGGCGATCAAAAAGCGTGAAGCAGAAGCGCAACAGGCGTGCATGATCCTAGGTGTCCACAAGCCCATATTTTTACGCCACCCGGATCGGGAACTGGAGTATTCT
>DAOSIN010000262.1:1116-3539 GCA_035366675.1 Salinivirgaceae bacterium
AATAGTTCAGATACTAAGAAACGGACCGTATGATGGCCTTGTGTTTCCGCACCCAGACGAAAAGGATCGGGATCACCGAGTGACCCATGAGGTTGTGGGAGAAGCCTCGTGGGTGGCTTCATCAAAATACTTTCCCGAGTTGGGTGAACCGGTTCAATTGAAAACAATCCTCATGTATGAGGTTTGGACACCAATGCAAGCGTTTAACATCCAGTATGATATCTCAGACACCTTTGAGACCAAACTTAATGCCCTAGCTAAGTATGACTCTCAATTAACAGCTGAACAAGCTAACCGGATACTGGGATTGAACACATACCGAGCTGCGATGCATGGATCTGAGAAGATTGCCGTGGAAGTTTTTCGGTATTACGATCGTTAAGGATGCTATGTGTAGAGTTGTTATCCTCAATTTTCTGATCCAATTTAGATTGCTATCGAAAATCCTGGATATACAAATTTATTTTCTTGCAGATGTATTGATAGTAGCTGAGTAATTTAACATCATCTCTTTTGCCTGCTGAATATCCATGATGCTTTGCTTAATTAGTAATTCTAAGTCAGTAATAAACGATTCAAGTTTTTTTCGCTCCTTAATAAACTCAATAATATCTTTATAAGCCATAACTTTTGTTTCCCGTCCAATACCCTGAAACAGTAATATTCTATCGGGGTTTATTTGCTGTTGTAAGTAATGGCATTGTTGAATATTTTTCTGCTCATCGTTATTAAGTTTAGAGATCATATAATTTAGAATATCGGGAAGATATTCTTGAGTACTACGAAATTGATTGACGAAGATATCGAATTCATATTTTCTTTCTTGGTACTCCTTAAAAATGCTGTCAATTCTGTTTTTTTCAAGATGTAATTCGGATGATGCTTTTTCAATATGGTCTGGGAAATTATCTGGGAGTTTAAATATTGTGTGTTGAACATCGAAAATGAGGATGTCACACAAGCTAAGACCCAAACCAGATGTTATTGAAAATATGCTTAAAAATTTAAGAAAATTTGTCGTAATTGAAATATCCAAGAACAATAGAAGAAAATTAGTGAAAAACAAGCAATATAGAAATCCAATGGCATATAAAATGTATCTAAAAATAAGCCGAACCTTAAACAATCGGATATTCTTTTCCGATTTCAAGAATGATACAGTGTTTTTTATTTTCCACTCATAGAGTATGATGATTGTAATTAAAAGTGCTACACAGAGCAGTAAACATAACCAATAAATAGACTGGTTATCACCTACCTCAGACATGTATAAAGCAATGATCATTGGCCACATAAATAGAATTAAATTGGAAATAGTTAACACATAACTTAGCGGGGTGGATTGTTCTTTAAAGACAGTTTTGACACTATTAATCGCCTCCATTTCTTTTACTGCTGTACGAATACTTTCAATAAAAATTGCAATCCCAACAAAAATAAGGCCGATAAATGTTGCCGATATTTGTGCAAGAGTTGGCCAGAAATCACTAGTCATTTTTTAGCCTCGTAGAATGGTAAGCCGTTTGGTCTTTTCTCACTATTTTATAACAAATGTGAACTCGTATCCAGAAAACACTCTACCTGATCTAAAGTAACAAATAGCATTTTGAATATGACATGGCGAGAAGCTATATCAGATGGTCAACGACGTCTTTCAACTTCCAAGGTCGGTATTCTCTGACCTCGATGCTCATATTGATATGGTTGGGTCCTAGATTAGATCCTTCTGGAGGTGGTGGAACATTATGAATATGGCCGTGAAGATTGATCCATCCATTGTCAAGGGGAACTATCGGGCGATGCGATAAAACCAGGTTTATTTGAGGGTCCAAAATTATCTGAATTGAATTTTTGATCAGAGTCACACCATGTGCTTCACAATAGGTTTGGCTCAGACGATCATGATTGCCTTGAATTAAAAGCAATTTTCCATTCAATATCCCCGTTAGCAATTCGAAATGAATTTTCTTCCCTAATGCAAAATCGCCCAGGTGAAGGACAGTGTCACCTGGGGCAACTCGATCATTCCAGTTCTTGATAATCAATTCTTGCCAGTTCTCTGGACGGCTGCAATACCTTCCTATGTTTTCATGGTAAAAATGGGTATCTGAAATGATCCATGTGTCTGGTGTAATTGCGTATAAATTGTCTGCGGCTAGCATCCTTTTTGGTTCATTTTATCGGTTACCTAATCGAATTTTACCCTATCAACTAATCATCAGTAGTGATTTGCAGTTCGCAATTCGTCACTAAACGCCAGTTGGTGACAAATTACGAAAATTCATTATTCAGTAAATTTATAAACCATCGTTTTATTTCAATTCCCCTAATTTTTCCCAGTAAGGTTCTATCGCTGAGGATTCCTCTCTATATCGATAGATTGGTTCAAAATATACGTCACCGTTCTTCAAATCCTTGGACAC
>DAOSIN010000263.1:0-3538 GCA_035366675.1 Salinivirgaceae bacterium
TGGTGCCACTTGATGGCGGTCGGTTTGCAACATCCGATCTCAACGACCTGTACAGGCGGGTGATAATACGTAATAACCGTTTAAAAAGACTTATTGAGATCAAAGCTCCTGATGTGATCATGCGTAACGAAAAGCGTATGCTCCAGGAAGCAGTTGACTCTTTATTTGATAACTCAAGAAAAGCTAGTTCAGTTAAAACTGAATCAAACAGGGCTTTAAAATCATTGAGCGACAGCCTTAAAGGGAAACAGGGACGTTTTCGTCAGAACCTTTTAGGTAAGCGTGTTGACTATTCCGGACGTTCGGTAATTGTGGTCGGACCCGAACTTAAACTTTACGAATGTGGCCTTCCAAAGGAAATGGCCTCTGAGCTTTACAAACCCTTCATTATTCGCAAACTGCTTGAGAGAGGTATTGTAAAAACTGTTAAAACAGCAAAAAAGATCGTTGATCGTAAAGACCCTGTTGTTTGGGATATTCTGGAAAATATCCTTAAAGGGCACCCTGTTTTGCTTAACCGTGCTCCAACGTTGCACCGCCTTGGCATTCAAGCTTTTCAGCCAAAACTTATTGAAGGTAAGGCAATACAGCTTCATCCCCTGGTATGTACAGCATTTAACGCTGACTTCGACGGGGACCAGATGGCAGTTCACGTTCCATTAGGAAATGCTGCAATTCTTGAAGCTCAGCTTTTAATGTTAGGAAGTCATAATATATTGAATCCCGCAAATGGAGCTCCGATTACTGTTCCTTCGCAAGATATGGTTCTTGGATTATACTATATGACCAAATCTAGACCCAACGCCAAAGGTAGTGGAATCACATTCTACTCACCTAAAGAGGTTATTATAGCGTATAACGAGAGAAAAGCAGATCTAAATGCAGATGTAAAAGTACGATTAGATATTACTCAACCTGACGGAACTGTTAAAAGGCAAATCGTTAAAACTACTGTAGGAAGAGTTATGTTCAACAATGTTGTACCAAAAGAAATGGGATATATCAACGAGTTGTTGACCAAAAGATCTCTACGTGACATCATTGGAAAAATATATAAAAAATGCGGCATCGTTGAGACATCAAAGTTCTTAGATGATATAAAAGACCTCGGTTTTAAAATGGCTTTTAAAGGAGGATTATCATTTAATCTGGCTGATGTTATTATACCTGAATCGAAAGAGAGTCTTGTAGCTGAGGGTTATAAAAGAGTTGATGAGGTGACATACCAACATAACAACGGTTTTATTACCAATACCGAACGATACAATCAAGTTGTTGATATTTGGACACATACAAACGCCAAGCTTACAATGACTCTTATAGACGAGCTATCAAAAGACAACGAAGGTTTCAACTCTGTTTACATGATGTTAGACTCAGGTGCAAGAGGCTCAAAAGAACAAATCAGGCAGTTATGCGGTATGAGAGGATTGATGGCAAAGCCACAAAAGAGTAGTGCCGCTACATCTGAAATTATTGAAAACCCAATTTTAGCCAACTTTAAAGAGGGTCTCTCTGTTTTGGAATATTTTATCTCTACTCACGGTGCACGTAAAGGTCTTGCCGACACCGCTTTAAAAACAGCAGATGCTGGCTATTTGACACGTCGATTGGTTGACGTAGCGCAAGATGTTATTATCAACGAAATAGACTGTGGCACACTTAGAGGATTACCTGCTACAGAACTCCGTAAGGGGGATGAATTAGTTGAAAGTTTATACGAAAAAATAGTAGGTCGCTGCTCAGTAAACGATATATATCACCCAATTACAGGAGATCTTGTTGTTGCAGCAGGCGAACTAATTGATGAAGATATTGCTCAAACCATCGAAGAATCTCCAATAGAACAAGTTGAGATTAGATCGGTTTTGACGTGTGAATCCAAAATGGGGGTATGTGCAAAATGTTACGGTCGCAACTTAGCTACCAATAAGATGGTAAAAAAAGGGGAAGCCGTAGGCGTAATCGCTGCACAATCAATCGGCGAACCTGGAACACAATTAACGCTACGTGTATTCCACTTAGGGGGTACTGCATCGAATATTGCAGCACAGTCGGGAATTACTGCAAACTACAGTGGCATTGTAGAAATAGATGAACTAAGAGCTGTTGATTCAATTACAGATGACGGAGAAAAATGTCAAATTGTAATTGGACGTTTAGCCGAAATGAGAATCATTGATGCAAACACCAAGTTAACACTATCAAACAGAGCAATACCATATGGAGCCACCTTATATGTTAAAAACGGACAAGAAGTCCAAAAAGGCACCAGAATTTGCGACTGGGACCCATATAACGCAGTAATTATTGCCGAATTAGACGGTAAGATATCGTTCTCAGATGTTATTGACGGCGTTACGTACAAACAAGAGTCTGACGAACAAACAGGTTTTAGCGAAAAAGTTATCATCGAAACAAGAGATAGAACAAAAAACCCGGAGGTTATGCTTCTGAACGATCTTGGCGAAGCGGTCAAAACATATAACTTGCCGGTAAAAGCTCACATTACTGTAAACGAGAACGATAAAGTCAAACAGGGTGATGTTATTGTAAAAATACCTCGAGTTTTCGGTAAAGCAGGCGATATCACAGGAGGGTTACCACGTGTAACCGAATTATTTGAAGCTCGGAACCCATCAAATCCTGCTGTAGTGTCTGAAATTGACGGAGAAATAGAATTTGGTAAAGTTAAACGTGGAAACCGTGAAATTATAGTTCAATCACGTTCTGGTGAAGTGAAAAAATATCTTGTACCGTTATCACGTCAAATTCTTGTTCAAGAAAACGATTACATAAGAGCAGGTACACCTTTATCCGATGGTATAGTTTCGCCAAGCGACATTCTTCTTGTACAAGGACCTACATCTGTACAAGAATATTTGGTAAACGAAATACAAGAAGTGTATAGAATGCAGGGTGTTAAAATTAATGACAAACACTTTGAAGTGATTGTACGCCAGATGATGAGAAAAGTTGAGATAGTTGATCCGGGTGATACTCTGTTTTTAGAAAAGCAACAAGTTGATAAATACGACCTATTTGAGGCAAATGATGAAATATATGGCAAGCTATACGTGGTTGATAAAGGCGATTCACAAGTGTTGAAAAATGGTCAGATATTGTCAATGCACCAATTGAGAAACGAAAACTCTACGCTAAAAAGACGAGATTTAAAAACAGTAACCGTCAGAGAAGCAAAAACTGCAACTGCACGCCAAGTGCTTCAAGGAATCACAAAAGCAGCTCTACAAACAAAATCGTTTATCTCTGCTGCATCATTCCAAGAAACGACTAAAGTGCTGAACGAGGCAGCGATACATGGCAAAGTTGATGACTTGAACGGACTAAAAGAAAACGTGATTGTTGGACACTTAATACCTGCAGGCACCGGCGTTAGAGAGTATACAAAATATATTGTTGGAAATAAAGATGAATTAGAGGCAGTATTACCAACAAAAAAGGAACGTTCTAAAGCAAAAGCTCAACAAAATAATTAATGATATGTTAAAATGGTTAGATTTTGTTTTTTATCTGA
>DAOSIN010000264.1:0-3520 GCA_035366675.1 Salinivirgaceae bacterium
GTTATACTGATTATGCAGTGTTAATCTGCCATTTTCGGTTATAAACAGGTCTATCCAAGTTCCATTTTTGTTAACAATAATTTGAGTTTGCCCTCCTGTAAAACTTTCGGACACCATTCTTTCGCATATAGGTACAACCGAATTATATATAGTTGCTGTAGGCTGATGATTGTTTAATGTAGAGTATATGGGAGTTGGAATTGATGACACGCTCCAAATATCCAACGTTTTAATATGATTTACAATAATATTTTCACTATATGCAGAGGGCATATATAACGAGCTTAATAATTCTTGTGCTTTCTGAGCACTAAAAAGCGTATCGGGAACAAGCGTAACCTGCTGTGAAGAATACATTAGCTTGGTGCTTTTATAGGGCAAACGCAACAAGTCGTCCCAATAATTTATTTCGCTAAAGAGTTTTGCAATATCGTCAATTGCAAGTTTCTCGACAAAACAATACTCTTTAATGAATAAAATATGATAATTAATAGGGTTCGCTATACAAAACGAAAATCCATCCGGCGAAGCCTGAATGGATATTTCGTAAGCTGTAGTTAACCCGATATCGAATACCGGATCGGAGTACTCCGAGCTGGCTTTTATGCGATACATTTAACTATTCCCAGTTTCCTGCATTGTTGTTTGATTCGGTAAGTGAACCTACTCTTAGACCAGGATATGGTTTACCATCGTTAAGATTGATGATAAGTTGTTCGTCCAATCCTCTGAGAATATCATTATTTAGTGCGCTCGATTCAAATACGTTAACAATCAATCCTAGGCTTTAACGTCAGCTGTTCCCAAATTGAACTTTTTGCCGCCACTAAATGGAATATACTGCATTGAATCGGGTCCTGATGGATTATCTTTATATAAACTATCCATAACAGGTACTCTAATTGTATCACGAGTAATAAGTCCAAGTTTTAAAGCTAATTGCTCTGCTTTTGTACGGCTTTTTAGTGAGTCGATAAACTCTTCAGGTATATTTCCAATAGCTCTAACTACAGGAACGTCACCAGTTTTAACGAACGTAATCAAAGTATCAAAACCTGCTGTGTATCTGCCGTTTACAGATTTGTACAATACTTGCGCATCACGAATCTCTTTTAGACGCGATATTACCCTTTCGTACCTAAAATTCTTTTGTCTATCGAATCGAATTGGACTCATAATGCTTTCAAATAGAATATAACCTAATCCAACTATCAAAAGGATTAAAAAAATTTGTAAGGCTCTTTTCATTGTTTTAACTTGATTTATGTGATTTTATTAATTTCTTCAAAACATTGCAAATTTAAAAATATTTTCCTGTTACTTAAATGTTTTTTCATCTTTAAATTACTTTATTTTTATTTTTCATTAAAATTTGTCGGTTTTGTAGTAAAAAAATATTAGAACTATCTTTGCGACACAGAGAATAATAGAACTTGTAAATGCTTGGTAAACACCTGTCGGGACTGATTTTAAAGGAGCTTGGATATCCTCCAACAAATGATCAAAATATAGTTATTGAAAAACTTGGTGGTTTTATTGTATCAGAACGTAATGATCAACTGTTTTTGATAAGAGGTTATGCCGGGACAGGAAAAACAACGGTAATTGCCGCTTTGGTCAATGTATTAATAAAAATGGATATAGAGGTTGTTTTACTTGCGCCAACAGGACGTGCAGCCAAGGTATTAGCACAATATTCTAACGCGACAGCCACTACAATTCACAAAAAAATATATCGTCAAAAAAGTGGCTCGGATTATAACGTGGGTTTCGATTTGAATGTAAATCTGCACAAGAATGCGATATTTATTGTCGATGAGGCTTCTATGATTGGCGACCATTCAGTGGAAAATAATTTTTTTGGTTCAGGAAATCTTCTCGGCGATTTGATTGAATTTGTTAACAATGGTTACAGGTGCAAAATAATATTGTCGGGAGATGTTGCACAGTTGCCACCAGTTGGGACAATTCTTAGTCCTGCATTGAGGGAACAAGAGATAGAGAGATACGGTAAAAGTGTTATAGTTACGGCGTTGAGAGATGTTATTCGCCAAACAGAAGATTCAGGTATCCTGCAAAACGCGACTAACATACGTGCTAAGTTGGCAAATAAAGATTACTCACCACCTTTTTTTGATTTAGGAAAACATTCTGATATTCAATCTATTAACGGCTCTGATTTTGTCGAACAGATAGAGTCGGCATACAGTAAATTTGGTAGAGAGCAGGTTTCTGTTATCACAAGAACCAACAAGTCGGCACTAATATACAATACGGGCATTCGGCAATCGGTCTTGTGGCATGAAGATGAATTAGTTTCGGGCGAAATGCTTATGGTAGTTCGCAATAACTACTTTTGGACTTCAGACATTGAGGATCAGAAATTTATTGCAAACGGAGACACAATACAACTAAAACGCATTAGAAAAATAACTGAAAGGTACGGTTTTAGATTCGCCGATGCGACTATAACTCTGTTAGATTCAAAGGATATTGAATTAGACGTTATTATACTTTTAGACACCTTACACAGCTCAACCGCCGATATTACTGACGAACAGAGTGCTAACCTATACCACGCTGTTGAAAGCGAGTATGCCGACATTAAAAGCAAACGTAAACGTTTTCAGGAGATACGTAAAAACCCATATTTCAACGCTTTACGTGTTAAATACGCCTATGCGATAACATGTCATAAGGCTCAAGGCGGTCAGTGGGATGCAGTTTTTGTCGATCAGGGCTATTTTGTCGATGATATGTTGAACCTTGAGTATCTGCGCTGGCTCTACACAGCTGTTACACGCGCTAAGACACAACTCTTTTTGGTTAATTTCAAAAGTAGCTTTTTCGTATAAAAATTGCATTTCTCAGTTGAATCCACTATAACCAAATAGATTGATAAAAAAATACTCACTTTCGAGAAAAACTATTAACTTTACACGCCATAATGGCTATTAACTTTTTGTACTTTACAAACTTTTAACTTTTAACTGATGAAGCGTGTTTTGGTAACTGGAGGAGCAGGATTTGTTGGTTCGCATTTATGTGAACGATTACTTTCTGAAAATTGTGAGGTTATTGCTTTAGATAATTACTTTACCGGCGACAAACGAAATGTAATTCACTTGTTGCAAAATCCTTATTTTGAATTAATTAGACACGACATTACACACCCTTTTTTCATTGAAGTTGATGAAATTTACAATCTGGCATGCCCCGCTTCGCCCGTACACTATCAGTATAATCCCATAAAAACCATAAAAACATCGGTTGTAGGCGCAATTAATATGTTGGGCTTGGCAAAAAGGATAAAAGCCAAAGTGCTTCAAGCATCAACCTCGGAAGTATATGGCGACCCAAAAATTCATCCACAAGTAGAGTCATACTGGGGAAATGTTAATCCTATTGGAATTCGTTCATGCTATGACGAAGGTAAACGTTGCGCAGAAACTCTTTTTATGGATTACCACAGGCAAAACAGTGTTAAAATCAAAATAGTGAGGATTTTTAATACATATGG
>DAOSIN010000265.1:0-3501 GCA_035366675.1 Salinivirgaceae bacterium
AAAAGTTTGAAAAACAAAAAGCATAACACCATATATTATTAAGGGTTGGATATATTCTTATCTAACCCTTAATATTAATACTGACCACAACGCTCAGAAAATTTTGCCAAAAAAACATATTGGCATTTTTTGTAAATTGAGTAAGTAACTTAATGTGGTTCTATTTTATTAAAAATCAATCATTAATTATTAATTCAAAAAATATAACATTATGACTAAAGTATTAGTAGCAACTGAAAAACCATTTGCAAAGGTTGCAGTTGACGGAATTAGAAAAATTGTTGAAGATGCTGGATTTACCCTTGCTCTTCTTGAAAACTATAAAAGCCAAGACGACTTAATTAAAGCAGTAGCCGATGCAGACGCCCTAATAGTTCGTAGCGATAAAGTTACAAAAGAGGTTGTTGAAGCAGCTAAAAAACTAAAAATTGTTGTGCGCGCAGGTGCAGGATACGACAATTTAGACCTAGCAGCATGTACAGCAAAAGGAGTTGTAGCAATGAACACTCCCGGACAAAACTCAAACGCAGTTGCCGAACTTGCTTTCCAAATGATGCTTTATCATGCACGTAAAGGCTTTGCTGGATCGTCTGGCACAGAACTTAAAGGCAAAACTCTTGGTATTCAAGCATATGGCAATATCGGAAGATGTATGGCAAAAATAGCTCATGGTTTTGGAATGAATGTTATATCATTCTCACGTAGTGTATCAGCCGAACAAATGAAAGCCGACGGTATTACAAAAGTTAACACTCTTGAAGAGTTATACAAACAAGCACAATATGTATCAACTCATATCCCTGCAAACGATCAAACCAAAAAATCAATCAATTATAGTCTATTATCGTTAATGCCTAAAAACGCTGTTTTAATCAATACTGCGCGTAAAGAGATTATCAACGAAGACGATCTATTGAAACTAATGAACGAGCGTTCAGACTTTTCTTATCTAACCGACGTCGCACCCGATGCGCACGAACAATTTAAGAAATTTGAAGGCAGATATATTGCTACAGAAAAGAAAATGGGAGCACAAACAGCAGAAGCAAACATCAATGCGGGATTAGCAGCTGCAAATCAAATTGTTAACTTTATTAAAAAAGGTGACAAAACTTTCCAAGTAAACAAATAGTTTTGTAAGGTTAAACAACTAATAAAGAAGAGGTTAAATTATGAGAATAAAACCATTCCAAGGAGTACGCCCTCCAAAAGAATTAGCTAAGGAAGTTGCAGCACGTCCATACGACGTAATGAACTCGAAAGAAGCCAAAAAAGAAGCTGGCGAAAAATCATTATTACACATTACTAGACCCGAAATAGATTTTGACCCATTTATTGACGAACATTCACAAGAGGCTTACGATAAAGCTGTTGAAAACTATAAAAAATGGAAAAAAAATGGTTGGTTAGTAAAAGATAGTAAAGAGAAATACTATATCTATGCTCAAACCATGGATGGTAGAACACAATACGGTTTAGTAGCAGCTTGCCATTTTGAAGATTATATGGATGGCAAAATATTGAAACACGAGCTCACACGAGTTGACAAAGAGGAAGACCGAATGATTCACGTTCGTAACCAAAATGCCAATATCGAGCCTGTTTTCTTCTCTTACCGTGCTGTAAAAGAGATGGACGATCTTGTAAGCAATTTTGTTAAAAACAACAAGCCTGTTTACGATTTTGTTGCAGAAGATGGTTTTGGACATATTTTCTGGGTAGTTGACGATACAGCAACAATTAATAAAATTACCGAAATATTTTCAAAAATACCTGCTCTTTACGTAGCAGACGGACATCACAGAACTGCGGCTGCTGCACGTGTTGGTCAAGAGAAAAAGAAAAATAATCCAAACCACACTGGAAAAGAGGAGTACAACTACTTCTTAGCGGTAATTTTCCCTGATAATCAACTGAAAATAATTGACTACAACCGTGTTGTTAAGGATTTAAACGGCTTGACAACTCAACAGTTTATCGAGAAACTAAAAGTTGATTTTGAAGTTAAAGAGATGGGTACAGAGATTTACAAACCAAACAAACTTCACAACTTTAGTATGTATATTGATGGGAAATGGTACTCATTAACAGCTAAACCCGGCACTTATAACGATAACGATCCTATTGGAGTTTTAGACGTTACTGTTTTATCTAATTTAATTTTAGATAAAATATTGGGAATCAAAGACCTAAGAACATCGAATAGAGTTGATTTTGTAGGTGGTATTCGTGGTTTAGGTGAGCTTAAAAAACGTGTTGATAGTGGCGAAATGAAAGCTGCTTTTGCTCTATACGCAGTGACAATGAAACAGTTACTTGACATTGCTGACACAGGCAACATTATGCCACCAAAAACTACTTGGTTTGAACCTAAACTACGTAGTGGCTTAGTAATACACGAATTAGAATAGATTTTTTCTCATTCCTGTTTCCGGACGATAGCTGTTTTATGTTATCGTCCGGTTTTTTCAATTAACAATTGCTGTTATTGATTCCGTTAGCCAAATAACAATGTTTTCCATATTATCGTAATCAATTTTATCGGGGGTATCTTTAGAGGTGTGATAATCATCATGCAAGCCTGTGTATAGGACAACTGCGGGTATATCTTTCCTATAGAAATTGTAATGATCGGAGGAGAAAAAATAGAGAAATCGTATAGGTAACGGCATTCTGTTTACTACTCTCAACCCTTCGACTTTCTGCGATTTCATAGTTTTTTTCATAAACTTAGTGCCACTGCCGACAGACTGCATATATACGTATTTACCTCTGAATTTATCGGGATCGGGTCGCCCAATCATATCCATATTAATCATGCCTTTTACGTTTTTAGGCATCTCATCGCTATCGACAAAATAATTAGAGCCTAACAAACCAAGCTCCTCGGCACTGAAAGCAACAAACATTAGGTTATAATCTAACTTTTCATCTAAATTGGCAATATTTTTTGCTAAAACCATAAGTGCCGCAGTCCCCGAAGCATTGTCGTCCGCACCATAATTTATACTTTTCCCTTTTACCCCAAGATGATCATAATGCGCACCGATAATTAACCAAGGGCTATCTGCACTTTTCCCATGAACAATAGAGATAACATTCTCTGTCTCTTTTACTTCTCGTTCTATTTGCCCAGAAACAGATAACCTTAAACTATTAACAAAATCTAACTCTTTTTTGCCCTTTATGCTTTTTCTGCCTTTTCTCGTTTCTGCTTCAACCGCTATATTACGTTCCAAAATTTCTTTATACGAAAGTAACAGAACTTCTCTTGAATCTGCATGAGAAAATCGCTCGGTTAGCAAATCAAGTGTTTGTGTAAATGGTTGAAATACATTAGTAAACATTGCATCTAACGTAGTATCCTTTGATACATAGTGTTCATCACCAATAGCCGACTGATAGTTGCGATACAAGTCATTCGATAATAAAATTAATATGGGATTGCCCTCTGAAGATAAAGTATCGGCAAATTTTCTAAGCACATAGTCGCTCTCGGCA
>DAOSIN010000266.1:0-3496 GCA_035366675.1 Salinivirgaceae bacterium
GAGATAATTGGCGAGATTAGTGACGAGTTTGACGATTTAGAAACCCATTACACTCGAGTAAACGACAACACATACCTGTTTGATGGCAAAATTTCTATTAACGATTTTTGTCGTGTTGTTGGATGCGACGGCGATATCTTTAACGATGTTAATGCCGACACTTTGGCAGGATTAATCCTTAACGAAACAGGAGAGATGCCTAAACAATACGATATTGTTAAAATTGGACACTTCGTGTTCAAAATTGAATCGGTCGATAGTAGAAGAATTAAAAAGGTAGAGGTAAAAGTTGAGCAATCTGAGTAAACTATGTCGGTAAAAAAAGTGTTTCGGAATAGTATAGGTCGATTATTGACAGTTGTGTTACTTGTGGCTTTATTATCAATGTTTTCGTGTCGTAAAAAATATACACCCAGACCAATGGGCTATTTGCGTTTTCAGTTTCCCGAGCACACATATCAACCTGTATCGTACAGTTTTTTATCTTTCGAAAAGCCCGACTACATGGTTTATACTGAAAAGAAATCACCAAAAGATGAACATTGGTTTGATTTAACATATCCTCATTATGGAATTGAGATTCACTACAGCTATAAACCTGTAAAAGGTAATCTTAAACAACTTACTGAAGACGTTCATTACTTTGTATATAAGCATACTATAAAATCATCAGGGATTGATGAGTTCTTAATTCTTAATCCCGAAAACAATGTTTATGGGATTCTGTACCGAATACGTGGCGATGTTGCCTCAAATATTCAATTTGTGGTTACCGATTCGACAAAGCACTTCCTACGGGGTTCGCTTTATATAAACAGTCGTCCAAACGAGGATTCTCTTGCTCCGATTATTGATTTTGCGAAGCATGATATTGAGCATATGTTGAAAACATTACAATGGAACTAATAGAGTTGAAAGCAATTAGCAATGTGCAATTAGCAATTAGCAATGAACAATTATCAATTAGGTGGTTGATTGTTGTATCAATAGCCCCGACTTTCAAGTCGGGGATTGAGTAAACACACGTGATTTTTGGGCTTTAGCCCAAGTAATGCGATTCACGTGGGCAACGATTTGAACGTAGAGACGGAGCATGCTCCGTCTCTACAAAAGTTGAAAAGTGGTTGGTGAAAACCATTGAATGTCAGGGCAATGTAGAGACGTCATATTATGGCGTCTCTCATAAGGTTTGTTAGAAGATTAAAATTGGTTTAATATGCCTCTATTTGCAAAACGTCAGTATGAACATTACGCAATTGCCATTTGGAATGTTACCGAAGAACTATCTTTTTTTGCAGATAAAACAATTTTTTCGGCGAACGATAAATCTTATTATCAACGTGTAAACAATGAAAGGCGCAAAAGAGAGTGGGTGGTAGTAAGATATCTTTTGCAGAATATTATTGGCATTGACGATGAGATTCGTTATGATGAAAACGGCAGACCCAAAATTAAATCGCACTATATAAGCATCTCACATTCAGGCTATATGGTGGTTGTTATTGTGTCAAAATACAGATGTGCCGTTGATATTGAGGAGGTTAGAGCGCGTATATCAAAGGTAGCTCACAGAGTCTTCTCCAACAGTGAGCTTAGCTTTGCACAAACAGATGAGGAGTTAACAGTATTGTGGTGTGTAAAAGAGGCGGTCTTTAAACTTTACGGTAACGGAGAGGTTGATTTTAAGCACGATATAATAGTTGAGCCAATAAAAGATTTTAAGTCGGGGGCGATATCGTGCCGATTTTTGAAAAAAAATGTGTTACTTAACAACCTGAACTTAGAAACAATAGGAAACTTTAAAATGGTTTGGATTGTTGACGACTTAAATATTTGCCATGATTTTTAACAAACTCTTTGAACGCAAAAAAAACATAGCTCTCTTAGTTGACCCCGATAAGGTTGATATTGACTCGATTAAGCTTCTGTCTGAGCCTGATATAAAAAACAAACTCTCGGCTGTTTTTGTTGGTGGGAGCTTGGTTTTCAGTGAAACAAAACAGATTACAAAGCAAATTAAGGAGATTTCAGGGTTGCCTACGGTTTTGTTTCCGGGCAGTTTGTTACAAATAAATCCAGAGGTTGATGCAATTCTTTTTCTTTCGCTAATATCGGGACGAAATCCTGAATATTTGATAGGTCAGCATGTTGTGGCTGCGCCTTTGATAAGACGATACGGAATAGAGACAATTCCAACAGGTTATATGCTGTTTGATTGTGGCAATATAAATTCGGTGCGATATATGAGTAATACCTTACCAATTCCCAACGATAAGCCGGATATTGCTGTTGCCACGGCACTTGCCGGAGAGATGCTTGGATTAAAAGCTCTCTACTTAGAGGCTGGTTCGGGAGCTAACACTCCTGTATCGATAGAAATTATTAGAGCGGTTAGAGATGCGGTAAGTATTCCGTTAATTGTCGGTGGTGGCTTGCGCAGTGTAAATCTGATAAATTCTGTATTTGAGGCGGGTGCTAATTTGGTTGTAATAGGGACTGTTTTTGAGCAAAATCGTGGGTTTTTGAGTGAGTTGGAGTTATAAATTGGCTCTAATTTGTAAATGAATAGGGTTTTTCATAAGAAGCAGATTTTCTGTTTGGTTTGTTGCTCATTTCAAAGAGTATTTCGCCACCTTTGAGAATCTCGGAATGTGTTATAAAATGCTTTTCATATTTTTTACCGTTAAGCTTTATGGCTTTCACATAAACGTTTTTATCGGAAAGGTTTACAGTTTTAACAGTGAATGTTTTTCCGTTTTCCAAATAAATAGTTGCCTCTTTTGTTTTGGGAGAGCCGATTACATACTGGTCTGAGCCGGGGCAAACAGGATAAAATCCTAATGCTGAAAAGATGTACCAAGCAGACATCTGTCCACAATCGTCGTTACCTGACAGTCCGTCTATTCTGTTTTTATACATCTGACGCATAATTTCGTGAAGACGGTGTTCTGACTTCCACGGTTCGTTTGTCCATTTGTACAAATAGGCTACATGGTGACTTGGCTCGTTTCCGTGCACATAATTGCCCATTAGACCCTCTTCGTTAATATCTTCGGTTTTTTCGAAATACTTGGCAGGCAGATGCATCGTGAAAAGCGAGTCTAAGCGACTAACGAATTGTTTTTCGCCACCCATTTCGTGCATCAATCCATTTACATCGTGTGGTACAAAAAAGGAGTAATTCCACGAATTTCCTTCGATAAAACCCTGTCCGTGAGTGTCCAACAGGTCAAAATCCTCTTTAAAAGTACCATCTTTGAGTCTCGGACGAGCAAAGTGCAAGGAGGAGTCGAAGATATTACGGTAACTTAACGCTCGGCGAGCATACTCTTGGCTGATTTCACTGTTGTTTAAACGGTTTGCCAACTCGTGGATAGTCCAATCGTCATAGCTGTATTCCAATGTAATAGAGGCAGCCGATGAACTTCTTTCAAAAGGCACATATCCATATTTTTTGTAATCGCCCGTACCATCAAAATAGTCAACATTGGAACTA
>DAOSIN010000267.1:0-3482 GCA_035366675.1 Salinivirgaceae bacterium
CCTCGTCAATATTATGAACAGTTTGACGCATTGGCACCTCTAATTTCAGACGTTCTCCCTCAGACAAGTTGACATTGACCGTTGTCTCTTCGTATCCTACACGAGTGTGAACTATTGTTATTAGAGTATTGGCTGGCACCTCAATTTCGTACCTTCCAAGTGAATTTGATAAAGTTCCCTGTTGAGTCTCTTTACACACTACAGAAGCCATATCAACAGGATATTTATCCTGATCCAAAATACGACCTGTGATAACTGCTTTTTGAGCAAATAGTTTACAAACAAAAATTAATGAAATAAGACTTAATGTAAAATATCGAAACATTTATACTATTCGTGAATTTTATTCTTTTCAGCTTACAAAACTAAAAATCTTTAACTTTATTGTAACATTGCAGTATAAAATATTTTAAAATTATAACGCCGATTGTTGGTTAAATTTTACTCAAAGGTTCTTTCGTATATTCAAAACTTACATACATATTCTACGACAGAAACTTTAATAAAATATTTTTCATAACCATTGTGTTGAATTTATTACAGAAATTTTCCTGTAAATCAATAAGTTTTTAAAATTTTATAACTAACTTTGTACAATGGGTTGTTTCATAAGCGAAACTCAAATATTCTTGTTTGGTAGAAATAAGCCAAAAACACGAAAGCAAACTGAAACAACAACATAAACCAAAAACACGAAAGCAAACTGTGTAAGTTGCCTATGAATTTGAACTAAATAATTATAAACTTATGAAAAAAGCTCTATCAATCTATTTTGCACTGTCAATAAGTATGCCTATTATGGCTCTGAATCAATTGGCAAGTTCATACGAACAACCCCTTAGTAACGCAGGTTACTACGCTGACAACAACACTAATTCGCTTGCGATAATATCAAAGGCTGAATTATCTGAAGAAACGCTTGAAATCACTAAGAGCAACTTTACAGCTTTAAGTGAAGAAACCCCTGAACCTGTCTATCGTCGTAGTTCGCTTTATACCATCTTATTAGAAACAGATCCTGTTTTCAAAGAAGAAGACGAAAAAGAACTTAACCAGTTAGTTATGGAATCATATTCCAAAGCACCGTTTCCCGATAAATATAATGACCATAGATTAGGAATATCAAGTTTTAAGTTTAGAGATTATTCAGGTATCTCGCTTAGTGACACAACACAACTTGGTAATGAAAACGATGAAAAACAAGCTCGTAAAGCAGATGAGGCATTCATTAAAGCAACTGAAAAATTTTTAAAAGAGAACGAGATAGCAAAAGGCATGGTTGCTAAGTGGTTTAATAGAAAAGATGATGGAACGTTCGATATGAGCTTAATTCACGAACGTGGCTCATACGACGCATCGGCAATGCAGGTACAACTTGCAAGTGGTTCAATAAGAGGTATGACAATGTTGCAAGATGCTGGCGAAGAACTTATTAAAAACACCTTTGTCATAATAAACAGAATGCGCTTTGTGAAAAACGAACCTATTGCGCGTGCCATTAGAGATATTGCATATGCTGCAGCCGACAAAATGAAAAGTGAAGTTGCACGAACAGTTGCAAAATCAGCAGCAGATATTGCTTACGAAGCAACAAAAGAAGGATATTCTGTTTGGACAGTTTCATTTTTATATCAACTTGAATGGAATGACGATATAGCCAACAATTTTTACGAAAATATGTGGATGGACGAGTCTAATATCAGTGATGAAAGGAAAGCGCTATTTGACAATGCAGATATTTTTAAACTAAATTTCATTGGTTACGAAAAATCCAAATCAATAGTTCTTTTTTCTGCAGGAAGGACTCGAGAAGAAATCATTGAAGTTGCAACAATCAGAAACATTGACAGGACATACGTTAAACTGCAAAAGTCGTACGATGTATTTAAAACCAAAACACCTATTGTATCGACAAATCCAATAACTGCAAAAATCGGATTAAAAGAAGGTCTTAGTGGCGGAGACAAATTCGACGTGTTAGAAATGACAATTGATGCTAAGACAGGACTAACTAAATACGTTAAAGTGGGACAAATTAAAGTTGACGGTAAA
This sequence comes from Salinivirgaceae bacterium, assembly GCA_035366675.1. Taxonomy (GTDB): domain Bacteria; phylum Bacteroidota; class Bacteroidia; order Bacteroidales; family Salinivirgaceae; genus JAAYQU01. The sequence goes on from DAOSIN010000267.1 coordinate 2,053, forward strand.
AAAATTTGGGATAATAGATATGCACTGTCAGAAGCAGATTTGGAAAATGGTAGCGAGGAAAAAACTGATAGTGATGAAGTAAAATTGGATGCTACAGTATTCAAGGGAAGCAAAAAGATTTTGCCAGGTATGTTACTCCGTCAAGTTAAATAAACGAAGTACTTTAACTACACTAACGAAATTTAAAAATATAAAAAGGTCAGAAATATTATTTTTGCATTTAATATTGTCTAACTATATAACTAACAAATAAAAAAAATATCAAATGAGAAAGTTTTTAAAATTTGCAGCTATCGCCGCTTTATCGTATGGATTGATTGGCTGCGCAGCAACAAAAGAAGTCGTGATACCTTACGGACAAAACGTAAACGCCGAAGCTCAAATTATCAGCGTTGGCAAGGATGGCACGAAAATGATTAAAGCATGGGCAACTTCAAAAAACCCAGAAAATGCATTTATGTATGCAAAACGCGCTGCTGTTTCTGCAGCAATATTTCAAGGATTTCCCGCTGGTGGAGGCTCAGGTAAAGTTGGACCTATTGTTACCAATCCCAATGCCGAGTTTGAACACAAAGAATTTTTCGACGAATTCTTTAAACCAGATGGGAAATGGGCACAATACGTTATTTCTAAAAATGTTGGTATGCCGTCAGGTAGCGACTGCTTAAAAGTAGGCAAAAAATATAAAATCGGTGCTTCGGTTGCTATTGAGTTTGACAAGTTACGTAAATACTTAGAAGATAACAACATAGCACGGAAGTTAGACGAGGGATTTTAGTTTTACTACTCAAATAGTAATTGTAAAGCCACCTGTTTTAAAAGAGACTATCATAAATTAATAATACTTAACCTAAAAAATAAGAAGCTATGACAAAAAAAATTCAAATCACATTTATTCTACTGTTGGCAATTGTTGTAAGCACAAATGTCCAAAGTCGTAAAGAGCGAAAAGCATATTACGGCAGCAAATATAACGTTGAGATAGAAACACTTGGCGTTGGTAACGATGGTACCAAACTTTTCAAAGTTTGGGGATATGGCAAAAAAGTTAACGATGCCGTTTTCGAAGCTAAAAGAAATGCAATTTCAGCAGCAATATTTAAAGGTATCCCCGCTGGCAGAGGCGCATCTCCAACACCAGCTTTAACTACAGAAGTTGATGCTGAAACGAAACATCAAGATTTTTTTGATGAGTTCTTTAGTGACGGAGGAAAATATTTACAGTTTGTAAATTTAAGCGGCGACGGTGAACCTAAAGAGTCAGACAAAATTAAAATGAAAAAAGGCTACAAAGTCGGGGTTGCTGTTTCAATTAACCACACAGGACTTAGAAAATACCTTGAAGATAAAGGTGTAATTAGAAGCCTTTCATCAGGATTTTAACAATAATTATAATTACAATCATGAGCAAAAAGTACAACAAAGATTAT
>DAOSIN010000268.1:0-3482 GCA_035366675.1 Salinivirgaceae bacterium
TCAGAGTTTTACAAAAATATTGTTGAGGAGAATGGACTTAAAAACTTATCATTAGTTTTTACTGAAAGAAGATACCCTCGTGCCAGCAATATCGAAAAAAGTGAAGAACTCCTTGAGACATTGAAAAAACACGGGTTTTTCAATCACAAATAAAAATTGTCACGAGATGATTGGTTAATGAAGTCATCAATATCAAATATCACAGTTGTTAGAGCAATTTACATTGTTTTATTGTTAACCTTTTTCGTTTGCCTTACTGTGCAAGGTTTCCCGAACAATAAAAACAACAATTTTGAACTAATTCAAAGTGATACCATTAATTTTAATAAAACAAAAAAACGGATTGAAAGACTTCATAATCAAGGATTTATTACAGCATCGTTTGATTCTATATTTAACGATTCGGGTGCTGTATCAACAGCATTTCATAAAGGGGAGGCTTACAGGTGGGGTAATTTTCTCTTCAATGACTCTTTGAAAGAGGATTTGCGAGCATTAAAAAAGTTGCAGGGCAAAAAAGTTAATTTAAAGAGATTAGAGAGTAAATTAAACTCAATACTTTTGAAGAAAGTATCTATTGGCTACCCCTTTTTTAAGTTGCAATTGTCGCCACAAGTTGCTGATAATTACATTATTGACTGTACTGTAGAGACCGATGGATATAGCTCTCCGGTTTATATTGATACCATTGTTTTGCCCACTAAAGCCAGAATTTCTAAGGGATACATTACCAACTACTTAGATATTAAAGAGGGCAATCTCTACAATCACGTTATATTAATGTCTGTCGAGGAGAAAATAGAGAAGTTGAGTTTTGTTGAATTAAAAACACCTTTAATCAGCAGATTTTCAACGCAAGGGGCGATTATTGAATTACCAATTGAGGCAAAGATGTCGGGTTCTTTTGGAGGTATGCTTGGTTTCACAACCTCCGAGACCGACAATAAGCTACAGATAACAGGCGACATTTCTCTTAAACTGCAAAATGCTTTTAAAAGAGGAGAATCTATAAATCTATCGTGGAAAAGTGCCGCAAACAAGAGCCAGACATTGTTAGTCAAATCAGAACTTCCGTATCTGTTTAGCTCGCCATTTGGGTTATACGCAAATATTAATATTCAAAAAAAGGATACGACACTCATTAACACTGACAATGAGTTTTCGGGTATCATACACCTAAAAGGTTTAAATCAACTCAGAGCAGGGATTAACTATCGGACTAACAGCTTTTTAACCTCAACAGACACGACACTGTTTGATACCAAAACGGTTTTTTATAACGGTGCCTATATTTTCAATAATGTTGATAATTGGTATAATCCGTCGAAAGGAGTTGAATTTGAGGTAAATTTAAAAATAGGTAATCGACAAAAAAGGGATTCCACTATGGCGAAGAATGCTATCTATAGTCTTTATTCTCATTGTGTTAAGTACTGGAGATTGTCTGCAAGAAATGTTTTAGCAACATCTATTGAGGCGGGAGCATTAAAATTTAAGGATAAACTTTGGGCAAGCGAGCTGTTTAAAATAGGAGGGATGTACTCAATTCGCGGATTCGATGAGGAGGCAATTTTCGCATCTGAGTTTATTTTAAGTACAATTGAATACCGATATCGTTTCGAGCAAAGAAGTAACGCCTTTGTTTTCTTTCAGTTTGGAGGTTATAAGTCGGAATCGATATTAAGAACCACAAGTTCGTATCTCTTTTCAGGTGGGATAGGGACAATGCTAAACACTGGCGTAGGTATGTTTACTGTGATGTATGCAATGGGCAAATCTAAAGAGCAGGATTTAAGACTGAGAACAGCGAAAATTCATTTTGGGTACGTCACAAGGTTTTGAAGATAGTTAAAAGTAAGGAACACAGAGCACACGGATTGGACGGATTTTCACAGATTAAAAAAATCTGTGTTTCATCTGTCAAATCAGTGTCATCTGTGTTCTAAATTAAGTTATTTTATTGTTTGTTAAGTAGTTATCTTCTTCGCTTGATTAAAACAAACAGCAATAGCACTGATAATGCCACAATTATACCAATCATAATATTAAGATTAGCTTTGCTAATTGTAATTGTAGCTTCGTGTTGTGGCATATTCTTTTGTCCGATAACTAACAGTTGATCTTTTGTTTGTTCAGCTATCATGCGTAGGAACCACTCTGGATAACCGGGCTGTTCAACAAGAATAACACCTTCGGGAGTTGTTTTGAACACACCGTTCTCCTCGGGTTTGACGTTTCCGTCAATATATTTTACTACAAGGAATTGGAATAGATTTTTCCAACGATTAAATAACGCTTGTCCTGCATTTACCGAGAATTCAGTTAAATAAGCAACAGCTTTATTTTGGTCTTTTTTGTATATCTCCAACGCTTTGGCATCAGTCTCTTCAACTTGTTGTTTGAATTTGGCTTCCATTTCGTCCATTGCTTTTTTAACATCAGGGAAAACAATGTTATAACGTAAATAAGTCCAGTTTGAAACTAAATTGAAAATCCAAAACGCTGATGTTTCTGAGAAAGTAGCCATATCGCCATTTCCTTGTTCGAAAGCGTGTGGGATTTTTGTAATTGATGAGTATAGAGGCACATAAACACTTGTTGCAGCATCATCTACACCAAACCAAATTATACCACCTATTTTGTCAGGCATCCACGAACGCGACTGAGTTACAAATGAAAATCCTGTTTGCTGTGTAGCAGTCGTACGTTCATTGCAATATTCGACACCATCAATTTCCCATGTCATAGGACGCCAACGATAAGGCATTGCAAAAGGTCCTGCACCAACGTCGTTAGCCATATTAAGCTCTGTTCCTTCAAGGTGGTCGCGCATATAGTGCATCAAATCTTGAGGAGAAACTTTGTTTTCAGGCTTAATCCATAGGGGCATACGGTTTGTTCCTATTCCGTGCTCATCTTTTTGAATGTGACCTTTAATGTAATCGAAGTGTTGCCACATATCTTTGTTTACATCTTTGAAGAATGTCCAAACTCTCAATTCGCAGGCACGAACACCACCAAAATCAAGTGGATTGTATATGTCTGAGAAACTAAAATCTTCGTCCGAGCCTTTGTAGTAGCCTTTTTCACGTGCAAAAGTGATTACATCGGGTGAGTTGAATGTAGTTTGAGTTGTGTCAAACCAGTTGTTCTCTTTTGCAAATGGGAATGTTGTTATACGAGCTTGGTTGGCGTGTCCCGAAACATATCCATCGGGAATCATTCTTGCTACCCAAACAGCTCCTTTGTTGCCTGCTCCCTTACCAATCAATTCCATAATCCAAACTTCATTTGGGTCGGCAATTGAAAACGATTCGCCTGAACTGCAATATCCGTATTCAGCAACAAGCTCCGTCATAATTTTCATGGCTTCGCGAGCATTTTTTGCACGTTGTAAGGTAACATACATTAAGCTACCATAATCCATAATACCAAGGGTGTCAATAAGTTCTTCCCGACCCGTAAAGGTGGTTTCGCCAATT
>DAOSIN010000269.1:0-3472 GCA_035366675.1 Salinivirgaceae bacterium
AAATAATATCGCTTTTAAGCATATCTTGTGTTCTATACACCATTTTGTCAGTGCTGGCGAACCTATCTCCTCCTCTCCCTCAATCATGAACTTAACGTTACAAGGTAGTTGATTGGTTTTAACCATAAATTCGAATGCTTTTGCGTGCATAAAGCTTTGACCTTTATCGTCATCGGCTCCGCGAGCATATATTTTCCCGTCACGAACTTCAGGCTCAAATGGAGGAGACTTCCACAACTCTAGGGGATCAACAGGCATTACGTCCATATGACCGTAAACTAAAACTGTTGGAAGTTTTGGGTCTATTATTTTTTCACCATACGTAATTGGGTGACCTTCAGTTTTATACACTTCTGCTTTGTCGGCACCTGCTGCTAACAACTGATTTTTCCACCACTCGGCTGCTTTATACATATCTGGTGAATGTTCAGCAATAGAGCTTATTGACGGAATCCGTATTAACTCAAACAATTCGTCTAAAAAACGTTGTTTGTTTTTTTCGATGTATTCGTTTAATCCTTTCATTTGTTTATATTTTAATTTAAATAACTGTTTGTTACAAAAGTAAATAAGTTTGATCAAGCTTTTTTACAGCTTCTGATTTGTATATCTTTATTTATAAGTTAATAAACACCGATTGTTGATTTTGCTGGCGGTTTGAAATCGCCAGAGAACATTATGCTTAACTGCAATCCAAATATAGAAAAATGTTCGCTAATAGCCAAGTAAAGCCCTATTCCAACACCAATATCGTATATCGGCTTCAAATGGTAGTGACCTTGCAGATACAACCCTGGTCCTAAACGCCTATAGTATGCTGAATCTCCCACAGCTTGTCGTCCTGTGACTAATGATAAGCCTGCATATCCTCCTAAATTATGTCTCAGAATAGCATATCTTGTTCCCACACCTGCATGAAAATGGTGAGAGCGCTGCAAAGAACGATATAATTGAAGTTTCTTTCCCTCCCAGAAGAAGTAATCGGTTGAAACAAAGTATCCTGCATTAAAATGGAGATATTCATATTTTGCTCGAAAATGGAGATCTGCCGAAAAATTCTGCTCAGGCTTCATTGTATTGAAATTCAACCCATAGCCTGCATTTAAAGTCAAATAGGGTGAATATGGACGGAAATAATCAGCATCATAGTAAAAATCTTTACGTGGGTTAAACTCTTCTTGTTGTGCCACACTTTGCAATGAAGCAAAAAGAATTGTTATGAGGCAGACTATTTTGATTATTCGTGTCATAATAAGAAAGTTTGTACGTAATTTTAATTTTACTTCTTCTGTTTGCTATATGCTTCTGCAGCAATCTTCAACTCTTTGAACCACTCTTTGCCATAAGCCCTTGTCAATGGTTGCTCTAAAAACATAAATAACGGCGTTCCAAGTTTTTCACCTTTTTCACATGCTGACTTGCAAATACTATTTCTCTCATAATTAACGGCATCATACTCTTCATATTTTGTTATCCGCACAGGATATAAATGGCAACTTACCGGTTTCAAAAAGTCGATTTTGTTTTCATGAAACGCTTTTTCAAATGCACACATTGTTATCCCTTCCGGATTTTTAAAAGTATATGCACATTCTTCATTATTAATCAGAGGTGTAACACAGTCTCCGTCTTCATCAAATATATACCACCCTTGCGAATCAACAGCTTCAATCCCTTCGGGGGTCATATATTCGCGGACTATCGGATACAACTCCTCCAATATAGTTTGCTCTTCGTAAGTTATAGGAGCCCCAGAATCTCCTATCACACAACAAGCTCCTTTACAGACATTTAAATCGCAAACAAATTTTTTCTCAATTAAATCTAAACTAACAAGAGTCTTTTGAATCTCTAACATAATTATCTCCTCGGTCATTTTTAAACTAAAACTTCTCCTGTCATTACTTTCGGAATGGGTAAATTCATTATTTTGCAAATTGTTGGTGCCAAATCTGCTAAAATTCCGTTTTTTATCGATTTGTATCTATCTGACACCAAGATACATGGAACGGGGTTTAATGAGTGTGCGGTGTTGGGAGAACCATCGATGTTTATTGCATTGTCGGCATTTCCGTGGTCGGCTATAATCAAAACTTCAAAGCCTTTGTTGCGAGCTGCCTTTACAACATCGCCAATGCAGGTATCTACAGTCCTGACAGCTTTTTCTATAGCCTGATAAACTCCTGTATGCCCCACCATATCGCCATTTGCAAAGTTAAGACAAATAAAATCTAAGTCCCCTTTGTTAATCTCTTCGATTACAGCATCGCGCACCTCAAAAGCACTCATTTCTGGCTTTAAATCGTATGTTGCAACCTTGGGAGAGTTGATAAGAACGCGCCTTTCACCCTCAAACACCTCTTCCCTGCCTCCGCTAAAGAAAAATGTAACATGTGCATACTTTTCAGTCTCGGCAATTCTAAGTTGTTTCAACCCTGCTTTAGAGACCACCTCGCCAAGAGTATCGTTTAAGTTCTCTTTATCGTAAACAACGTGAATATTTTTAAACGTATCGTCGTAACGCGTCATTGTAAGATAATACAATGGCATGGTTTTCATCCCAAACTCTGGCATATCCTTTTGCGTTAAGACCACGGTCATTTCTCGCAAACGGTCAGTTCTAAAATTGAAACAAAAAACAACATCTCCCTCAGCAATAGTCGCTATTGGAGTGCCGTCCGGATTTGTTATAATGCTTGGTTTAATAAACTCATCAGTAATATTCTGAGCGTAAGATTTTTCTATTGCTTCAATCGCCGACTTGAAAAACAATCCCTTACCATACACCATTCCGTCATAAGCCTCTTTAATGCGTTCCCAGCGTTTATCTCTATCCATTGCGTAATACCGTCCCATAACCGAAGCGATTTTGCCAGCTGATGTTTTCAAATGGTTCTCTAACTGGCGGATAAAGTCCAAACCACTTTTCGGATCAGTGTCACGACCATCGGTAAAAGCGTGTATATAAGCCTTTTCGATGCCGTAATCTTTAGCCATATCGCATAGCTTATATAGGTGTTTATCAAGTGAATGAACTCCTCCATCACTAACCAATCCCAAAAAATGAATTGCCTTGTTGTTAGATTTTGCATAACTGTATGCTTGTTTCAAAACATCGTTCTCTGTTATTGAATTATCGGCAATGGCTTTGTTGATTTTAACCAAATCCTGATAAACAACTCTTCCCGCTCCTATATTGAGGTGTCCGACTTCAGAGTTTCCCATTTGTCCATCGGGCAAGCCAACATATTCGCCAGATGTAAGCAGTTGTGAATGAGGATATTTACTAACAAGATAATCCAAATTTGGGGTTGGAGTACTTGCAATAACGTCCGATTTTGAACCGTCTCCGATTCCCCAGCCGTCAAGTATTGCTAAAAGTACTTTCTGTCTCATATAGTTTACTTAGATATGCTAAAAATAATATTACAACTTTAGGTGGCAAAGGTATAAAAAATCCCTGTTTTTAACT
>DAOSIN010000270.1:0-3471 GCA_035366675.1 Salinivirgaceae bacterium
ATAAAATATGGCATGGCATAATGGTTGCATTAACAGCAAGCAGAAATAAGAAATTAATAAATAACAAGTAATTAAAATTAAAGTATAGTGATATGGGAAAAATTATTGGAATTGACTTAGGGACAACAAACTCGTGTGTTTCCGTTATGGAAGGTAACGAGCCTGTAATAATCCCTAACAGCGAAGGAAAACGCACAACCCCATCTGTAGTGGCTTTTATGCCAAACGGAGAAAGAAGAATTGGTGATCCTGCAAAACGTCAGGCAATCACTAATCCTGAGAAAACTATATCGTCAATAAAAAGATTCATGGGAGAATCGTTTGACAAACTTGCAGAAGAAATTAAAAGATATCCATATAAAACTGTTAAGGGCGATAACAATACCCCACGTGTTCAAATTGACGATCGTACTTACACACCACAAGAGATTAGTGCCATAATTTTGCAGAAGATGAAAAAAACTGCAGAAGACTATCTTGGCACAGACGTAACAGAGGCTGTTATTACGGTTCCTGCTTACTTTAATGACTCTCAAAGACAAGCCACCAAAGAGGCTGGCGAAATTGCAGGGTTAAAAGTTCGCAGAATCATTAACGAGCCAACTGCTGCTGCATTGGCGTATGGTCTTGATAAACAGACTCATGACATTAAAGTAGCTGTTTACGACCTTGGCGGTGGAACATTCGATATTTCGATTCTCGAATTAGGTGATGGCGTATTTGAAGTTAAATCGACAAACGGCGACACACACTTAGGTGGAGACGATTTCGACCAAAGAGTTATTGATTGGTTAGCCGACGAATTTAAAAGCGACGAGGGTATTGACTTGCGCAAAGACCCAATGGCTAAACAACGTCTGAAAGAGGCTGCCGAAAAAGCTAAAATAGAACTATCGAGCGCAACCACAACTGAAATCAACTTACCTTATGTGACCGCAGTTGACGGAGTACCCAAACACCTTGTTAAAACTCTGACACGAGCTAAGTTTGAGCAACTAAACGATGATTTAATTCGTAAAACCATTGAGCCTTGTCGTAAAGCTCTTAGCGATGCAGGTATTGATAAATCAGATATAGACGAAGTTATTTTGGTTGGAGGCTCAACACGTGTTCCTGCAATTCAAAAAATTGTTGAAGAGTTCTTCGGCAAAGCCCCTTCAAAAGGAGTTAACCCAGACGAGGTTGTAGCACTTGGTGCCGCTATCCAAGGTGGAGTTTTAACCGGAGAGGTAAAAGATGTATTGCTATTAGACGTAACTCCATTGTCTTTAGGAATTGAAACCCTTGGCGGAGTGATGACAAAATTGATTGAGTCGAACACTACAATTCCGACAAAAAAATCGGAGACATTTACAACAGCTGCCGACAATCAGCCATCAGTAGAGATACACGTATTGCAAGGTGAACGCCCAATGGCTAACGGAAACAAAACAATCGGACGATTTATTTTAGATAATATACCTCCCGCACCACGCGGAATACCTCAAATTGAAGTTACATTCGATATTGATGCAAACGGAATTTTAAACGTATCGGCTAAAGATAAGGGTACTGGTAAAACACAAAGTATCAGAATTGAAGCCTCATCAGGACTTACAGATGATGAAATCAAACGCATGAAACAAGAAGCTGAAGCAAATGCTGAAGCCGACAAACAAGAGAAAGATCGTGTTGATAAACTAAACCAAGCCGACAGTATGATTTTCCAAACCGAAAAACAACTGAAAGAGTTTGGCGACAAGATACCCGATGCTAAACGCAAACCAATTACCGAAGCATTGGAAAAGCTTAAAGAGGCTCATAAGAACCAAGACTTATCGGCAATAGATAGTACAATGGCTGAGCTAAATACAGCATTCCAAGCAGCGTCACAGGAGATGTACAATGCGCAAAATGCACAGCAGGCGCAAGATAACGCCGGAGCACAAGGTCAACCACAATCAGACCCGAAGGAAGAGGTTACTGACGTTGACTTTGAAGAAGTAAAATAGCAATTAGCAATTTGCAATGAACAATGAGTAATTAGCTATTTGTGATGTAGAGTTAACGTTTAACATTCTTAAAATCAAAATATTACAAAAGCGGAGCAAGCTCCGCTTTTTTCAATATTTGTATTTGTTGCAATTTTGTAACAAATGGGGATAAATAACTGACACTCAGTATATATCAATTACAAAAAGGTTAAGTAAAAGCAATTTGCGGGAAAATTTGAAATATGTTCCTACTTTTGCGTATAAATTAAACATTTAAAAAAGAATATTTTAATGACAAAAATTAAAAAAATCGCTCTTGTTGCCCACGACAACCGCAAAGCTGATATGGTTGAATGGGTTGAGTGGAATTGGAAAAAACTAATAAAACATGATCTTATTTGCACGGGAACTACAGGAAAGTTAGTAAACGAAACACTTTTAAAAAAGATGGATGAAGAATCAAATACAAAAATATCAATAAAACGTCTTAAGTCCGGTCCATTGGGTGGCGACCAACAGTTGGGTGCTTTAATTTGTGAAGGTGGTGTTGATATGTTGTTTTTTTTATGGGATCCTATGACACCACAACCTCACGACGTTGATGTTAAGGCTCTGTTACGACTTGCCACACTTTACAATATCCCAACAGCAGTAAATCGTTCTACTGCCGACTTTTTAATAAGCTCTACGCTTATGGACTCAAATTATAAACCTATAATAAAAGATTACGGAAACTATATAAATAGGAAAATTGATATAAAATAAACAGATATATGCTTGAATTATTTAAGAAAAGACAGTCTCAACGTGCATATAAAGATACTCCCGTTGAGCCAGAAAAGATAGAGAGAATATTAGAAGCTGCCAGACTTGCACCATCGGCGTGTAATGCACAGCCATGGAAATTTATTGTGGTTGACGACCCCGAGCTGAAGAACCAGATTGCCGATGCAACATCTGCTAAGCTGTTAGGTATGAACCACTGGACAAAGCAAGCGCCTGTACATATAGTAATCGTTGAAGAGAGTGCAAACATTAGTAGTAACGTAGGAAGCGTAATTAAACGCCGCCATTTCCCAATTATGGATATTGGAATAGCCGCCTCATACATATCGCTACAAGCCGTACACGAAGGACTTGGCACATGTTTTATAGGGTGGTTTAATGAAAAAAGAGTAAAAAAACTGCTAAATATCCCAAGTGGAAAACGCCCTCAACTGATTATAACATTGGGTTATCCCGATTCTGAGGTACGTGAAAAAATAAGAAAAGATAAAAGTAAGATTGTGAGCTACAACGGGTATGTCAATTAGCAATTTGCAATGAACAATGTGCAATTAGTTTTTGGGCTAAAGCCCAAAAAACTTTTATCTATCAACCAACGACTTAAAAATCGTTGCTATTAACTTGATAATCAAACTATTAATTGTTAATTGCTAATTACTAATTGTTAATTGCTAATTGTTAATTGCTAATTGTTAATTGCTAATTGTTAATT
>DAOSIN010000271.1:0-3455 GCA_035366675.1 Salinivirgaceae bacterium
ATTGCTACAGGTGTTTATGGTTTCAATGCTGTGTTCTTAGGAATGAGTCTGATGTTTAAGTTTTATCTTAACTCATCGTTTTTACTCTTTTACGTTTTTGGTATAGTACTTTCGTTTTTGCTGACGGTTCTACTAGAAACGGTACTTTCAAAGAAAAGTCTGCCTGTACTGACTTTGCCTTTTGTTATCACGAGTTTTATTATTGACCTCTCTTTCAAGAGCTTTGCCAATATCGAGCTAATTACTCCCTTTGATCGATTTACCGTTTTGTTAGCCAAGCAAATGAGTGTTCCGTGGTACGGGTTAGTGCATTCATTAGATAATATCCAGCTTCCGCAACTCATTTACTACTATTTTAAAACACTGGCATCAATCTTTTTCACTGACAGTATTTTAGTCGGAATACTGATTTTTATTGCACTACTCATACATTCCCGCATAAAATCGACTGTTGCATTTCTCGGATTTTTCTGTGCTTTTGCGGTAAGCAAAATTGTAGGCTTTGATTTACAACAACTTACCACCAACCTTGCCGGTACCAACTTTATTTTCTGGGGAATGGCGATTGGAAGTTTTTTCATTATCCCAAATATATACAGCTATTTGCTTGTAGCAGGACTTACACCGGTGCTTTTCCTTCTGTATGCCAGTATCGAGAAAATTATCGCAGGGACAGGACTGTCTTCATACACATTGGCATTCAGCGTGTTGGCTATACTGTTGATTTATGTGTTTATCCATCGCACATTCAATAAGTATTTTATATTTCCGGTGATACAGTACTACAATCCCGAAAAAACGGTGTATAAAAGTGTAAATTTCCTACAACGTTTCGGAAACGATTTGCCATTTAAAATGAAGCTTCCATTTTTGGGCGAATGGACTGTAAGCCAGGGATATAACGGAAAAATCACCCATTTGGACGAATGGGGAAACGCACTCGACTTTGTAATAACCGACGATGATAAAAAAACCTACTCTTTCCCCGGAACGAAAAAAGATGATTTTTACTGTTACAATAAGCCCGTATTGGCTCCGGCTGACGGATACATATATCAAATCAGTAATATTACTGAGGACAACGAAATTAACGATGTAAACACCAATAAAAACTGGGGCAATACTATCATTATCAACCATTTAAACGGGCTTTACACGCAAATAAGTCACCTGAAAAAAGATAGTTTTAAAGTCAATATCGGAGATTATATAACTAAGGGAACTGTGCTTGCAGCATGCGGAAATTCTGGTCGTTCGCCTGAACCACATATACATTTTCAAATACAGTTGAGTCCCGAAATTGGTGCGAAAACGCACCCCTACCCTTTCGGTTACTTTTTTGAAAAAACTAATGGCAAACCGATTTTAAGAATTGGCGAGATTCCCATCGAAAACTCCACTATTTACAACATTGACAGCTTAGATTTGATATACACCGCTTTTAACTTTAAGCCCGGCAAAGAGCTGAATATCAACTATAACGGAAACAGATTACGCTGGACAGTAGCAACCAATGCATATAACCAAAGTTATATTTTCTGCGAAAAATCCAAGTCAACCGCATACTTTGTTAACGACGGCACTATGTTCTATTTTACCGACTTTGAAGGGCGCAAAAACTCGGCACTTTACGCGTTTTACCGTAGCTGCTTTAGACTTTTGCTTGCAGGGGAACGGAGCATTGAAGTTACAGACAGCATTCCTCTATCAAAAGAATTGCCACTATCTTTCAAATGGTTACAGGATTTTATTGCTCCAATTGTTCTGCTTAGTCGGGTAAGTTTTTCATCAAAATTAAACCAGATGGACAATCCGTATTATCCAGAAAATGTCATGTTTGTAAACCGGGTTGAAGTAAAATCTTTCTGGAAAAAAGAGCAACCTACAGAATACACCGTAGCAATATCACAGTCAAAAATTGAAATTAAATCGAAGAGTCTGAGTTTATGTATCGAATAGTTTTTTGTTTGATGATAGTATATGTTTTCTGGACAGCAAAAGGGCAGGATACGCTCATGATTAACACTTTAGATAAAAATCAACAAGTGGCATATTATGACAGCCTTACTTTCGCTTTATATAATAAAGCTGATTATAAGTCTCTGATAATCAAAATTAAAGAAGCTGAACGATTAGGTGTTACATTTAAGTATCTGAATTACCGTAAAGCTATAGCATATTACGAACTGAGAAACTATGCAAAAGCTGTTAAATACTACGAAAAAGCCCTTTTTGATGTGCCAGATGATATGTTTTTGAAAGAGAGTTTGTACTCGGCTTATCTTCTAAGTGGATTAACCTCAAAAGCCTCTGTTTTCGCCAAAACACTTCCGAAAACTAATCAAGAAAAAATTGGGTTTTCCTCTTCTTTTGTCAATTTTATCAACTTTTCCGGAGGATACACTTTTAGCAACAATAATAAAAAATTGCGAAATAGTATAGCCAATCTCGACTCCATAAATCAGTATCAAGATATGATATCGGGCGGGATAATATTTGGGCTAAATATTTCCGACCACGTGAAGCTTAATGCAGGCTATAATCTATTTAACACAAAGTTTGAACGCTTCGTTCAAAATAGACTGCAACACAGCAATTTACTGTCTCAACATCAGCTTAATGTCGGTACAGAATTTTATTTAAAAAACAACTTTTCACTCGGCTTTACCGGCGGATTTTATGCCATTGAGAAAAACTACAAGTCTACTACTCAAATTTCAGGAAGTGGATCTGGACGAAGACGAACAATATCATCTTCTCAATCAACAGATTATAATTTGTCGGGGTTAATTTTTCTTAATAAACGATTTGCCTATGTTATGCCTGAAGTTTCTTTCGCATACTCCGATTTTGCTTTTTCCAATCAGTTACAATCCAAGTTGCAATTGACTTATTATCCATTTGGGAATTTGAACTTTTATGGAATTACTTCGGGAACCATAATTTTGGACAGTAATAAAAATAGAGACAAACAGACTGTTTTTTCTCAAAACATAGGTGTTAAATTATTTGGAAAAATGTGGTTAGATGGCATGATAAGTGTAGGTAATCATCTAAATTACATAACGGAACGTTCGTTTATTGTGTACGACACTTATGACCCAATTATGTTTATGTCAGGTTTGAATCTCTCTTATTATTTCAAAAAAGTGACAGTTACAGCAATTTACTCATGGACTCAAAAAGAGGGTTGGGCATTCACAAATTATTACACGAATTTATTAAAGTATAAATATAATAATCAGTTAGTTAATCTTACAATAAAATGGAATCTTTAAAGAAAAATATAGCAATATTTATGTTGCTCGTCATATTTGGAGTCTCAGCTTCGGCACAGGTCAGTCCCTCCAAAATTTTTGAAAACAGTTATTCCAAAGAAGCATCTGGTGATTATCAAGGTGCTATCAATGACCTCGTTGGGTTAAATGGTTTCGATTATCACAAATCACTTCGAT
>DAOSIN010000272.1:0-3433 GCA_035366675.1 Salinivirgaceae bacterium
TTCCAATTATAAGTTATTTGGCTTCTGGAATGACAGTACCCGTTGGTTTCAATGTTACTGAAGTTCTTTCTACAATGTCTGCCGAAGAGATATTTACTAATTATATACGTCCTGTAGGTATCGGAGGTATTGCCATGGCAGGAATTATAGGCATAATTAATTCATCGAATATAATTAAAAAGGCTTTTGGATTAGCTGCTTCCGAATTGTTCAAAAAAGATAAATCAGTAGCAAAAGAGGAGCTGCGTACACGTCGTGATATCTCTATGAAGATTATTGCTATCGGTACACTGGTTACAATTATTGCAATGTTTATCTTCTTCTACTTTGGAATTCTACACAACCTAACACAAACGATTGTAGCCGTCTTGATAGTTATGATAATTGCATTTCTGTTTACCACAGTGGCGGCTAACGCAATTGCAATTGTAGGCTCCAACCCTGTTTCTGGAATGACTTTAATGACACTAATTATTGCTTCAATTGTACTTACATCAGTTGGACTTTCAGGCGAATCGGGAATGGTTGCAGCTCTAATAATCGGAGGTGTGGTTTGTACAGCACTATCAATGGCTGGCGGATTTATATCGGACTTAAAAGTTGGATATTGGTTAGGATCATCACCATACAAGCAACAGACATGGAAATTCTTAGGAACTTTAGTTTCTGCCGCTACCGTTGGTGGAGTAATCATTTTATTAAATAAAACTTACGGTTTTACAGGCGAAGGTGCCTTGGTTGCGCCTCAAGCAAATGCTATGGCAGCCGTGATAGAACCAATGATGAGTGGAAATCCTGCTCCTTGGTTACTTTATGTAGCTGGTGCTTTCCTTGCACTAATTCTAACTTTGATAAAAATTCCCGCATTAGCATTTGCTTTGGGAATGTTCTTACCTATGGAACTTACAGCTCCATTATTAGTAGGTGGTGTGATAGCTCACATTGTGTCAACAAGAAGTAAAGATGCTGCAGTAAACAAATCACGCAAAGAGCGCGGAACGCTTATAGCATCGGGATTTATCGCAGGAGGAGCTTTAATGGGAGTGGTTAGCGCAATGTTGAAATTTGGTGGTGTTGACCTTATAAATGAAGCGTGGGCAAAATCAAATAGCGCAGAAATACTTGGTTTTGTGATGTTTATATTGCTTTGCGGATATTTGATTTGGGAATCATTGAGAGCTAAGCCCGAAGTTGAATAAAAAATGCGGTGCCTCATAAGTGCCCAACTGCTGCGTTGCTTTCGATATTCGGGCTCAGTCACGTACTTCGGGTACGCTCCTTCGCCCTCAATCTCAGCGCCTTGCATTTGGACACTTATGATACACCTTACAACTTTTCAGTTGAATGTTTTTTTAAACAGCTATTACATTAAAAATTAAACAATTATGATAAACAAACAATCACTTATCGACCGTTTTTTACGGTATGTAAAAATTGACACACAAAGTGACCCCACGGTTACTGACAAATTTCCGAGCACAAAAAAGCAACTTAACCTATCGAACCTTTTGGTTAAGGAGCTGAAAGAGTTAGGACTATCTGATGTTTCGATTGACAAATATGGATACGTTATGGCTACCATTCCTGCAAACGTCTCCCAAGAAGTCCCCACAATCGGATTTTTAGCGCACGTTGACACCGCCCCCGATATGTCAGGCAAAGATGTCGCTCCCAGATTTATCGAAAATTACGATGGTAAAGATATCGTACTAAACAAAAAAAACGGCGTAATCTTATCTGTAAAAGATTTTCCGGAACTAAACAACTATAAAGATCAAACACTTATCGTAACTGATGGAACAACCCTTTTAGGAGCAGACGATAAAGCTGGAATTGCCGAGATAATGAGTGCTGTGGAATACATTATGAAAAACAAAGATTTCAAACACGGCACTATCAAAATCGGATTTACTGTTGACGAAGAGGTAGGACGAGGAGTCGATCACTTTGATGTTAAACGTTTTGCTGCCGACTACGCATACACTTTAGATGGTGGGGCAATTGGGGAAATTGAATACGAAAACTTTAATGCTGCCAGAGCAACAATAACCATACAGGGAAAAAACATTCACCCGGGCTACGCAAAAGATAAAATGATTAACTCAATGCAAGTTGCGCACGAGTTTAACGCCATGCTACCACCACAACAACGCCCCGAACACACAGCAGGCTACGAGGGATTTTATCATCTGATTGGAATTAATGGAGAAGTTGAAAACACTACACTACAATATATTGTACGTGACCACGACCGCAGCATTTTCGAGGCACGTAAAAAAGCAATGCAAGAAATAACTGCCTATCTGAACAATAAGTATGGCGGTAAGGTTGTTACACTCAACCTTACCGACCAATATTACAATATGCGCGAAAAGGTAGAGCCTGTGTATCACGTTGTTGAGCTTGCATCAAAAGCTATGGAAGCCGTAGGAGTTAAGCCCAAAATAAAACCAATACGCGGTGGCACCGATGGCGCACGGCTATCGTATATGGGTCTCCCTTGTCCCAACCTGTTTGCAGGCGGTGAGAACTTTCACGGACGATACGAATACGTTGCAGTAGAAAGCATGATTAAGGCTACCGAAGTGATATTGAAAATTATTGAGCTTTACGCTAAGAAGTAGTTAGTGGTTTTAGAACACAAAACAGTGGCATTGATTTCAATAGCCACTGTTTTTTGTTCTAACATATATAATTTTTTTAGCATAAAATTTGCAAGATAAATAGCTGATTGTTATTTTTACGCAATCTAAATAAACAATTGAAAAATTGTTACCTTTGCAAAAAAATAAATATGAAGCTTTCGGAATTAAAAACAGGTGAAACGGCAGTAATAGTTAAGATTAGAGGGTATGGCGAATTTCGTCACCGGATTACCGAAATGGGCTTTGTAAAAGGCAAAGAGGTTTATGTAGTTAAACACGCCCCACTCCGCGACCCAATTGAATACAGAGTTATGGGCTACGACGTATCGCTAAGACACACTGAAGCCGATTTAATAGAAGTTGTCAAGATTGATGAGCTTGGATATCAACCAAAAGCAGGACAATTTGAAATAATTGATCGTGAAAAACTAAAAAAAGGTCTTGTTAAAAAAGGAAAGAATATTCATGTTGCATTTGTAGGTAACCCAAATGCCGGAAAAACAACGCTTTTTAATGCTCTTAGCGGCTCTCACGAGAAAGTTGGCAACTACGGCGGTGTTACAGTTGACCTAAAACAGACTGTTTCACATTTCAACGACCACACTATTACATTTGTTGATTTACCCGGCACTTACAGCTTGTCGGCATATTCACAAGAGGAGGTATTTGTACGCAACTATATTTTTAATAAAAAACCCGATATAGTGGTCAACGTAGTTGATTCGGGCAATTTTGAACGAAACCTATATCTCACCACACAGCTAATCGACATGGATATAAAAGTTATT
>DAOSIN010000273.1:0-1676 GCA_035366675.1 Salinivirgaceae bacterium
TAAGGGTGGCACATTGCAGTCTTAATCTGTCAAAAAATACCGCTCGTTGATATCTATACCGCTTTCTGTAATTAATCTACGGTATTCGTCTTTGAAGTTCTCTTTTTTGTGCTGTTCACGTTGATTTTTAATGTACTCTATTGTAGTCTCTTTTTCCTGATAACGAATAGTGAAAGCTGCGTATTTTTCTCCCCACGATATGAAATTGGGGTATTTTTCTCTATTGATTTTTAGCCACTTATTAGTTGAAGTTTTGAGTCCTCTAACGAAATCCGCTAATGCAACGGTAGAATGAATTCCAACCAAAAGATGTATATGGTCGGGCATTCCGTTAATCCTGTATAAGAACGAGTTCTTACTTTTCACATATCCCCATGCATAACGGTAAAGATCTTCGGAATGTTCGTTTGGGATAGCGTTTTCGTTATTTTTAGTACGAATAATGATGTGATGTAGTGATTGTATATAGCTCATAACTCGGTATTGTGTCGCCCTACGGGCGAAGATTTACGGCGGTTATGATGCCGTAAGATAAATCTTACGGTTAATCACATGTTGTCCTACGGACAAAGCACGATACTCAGACAAAGATACAACCTTCTTTGAATTACATAAAATTGGTTTCAGTTTTTTTGTAAAAAGCAGTTGTTCTTACAAAAGGAATAAATCCTAAAACAGCAAACTATTCAATACATAATTGACTACTAAATTTATCCATACAGGAATATATTAACTATTGTTATAATGTTTTGCAAACGGTACAATGTGTATAACTAGCAAATAGTTTTCTTGTCCGTAGAACAAAGCATGATATACTCAGACAAAGATACAACATTCGTAAATACAAACTGTTATGTTGATGTTTATGTAATAGTATTTCTTAGTTTAATATAGTTGAAATTCAATAAATTATGTTAAAGTTTACTTAATAATTCTGCAAAACGTTCAAATAACACTATTTTTGTAGTGACAAGAGTGTTTAAAGAATGCAAACAAAACTTATTCGGTCAACAATAATTTTTCTTGCTTTTGCAATGATTGGCTTTGTTATAATCCAAATATTGTGGATTCGTAATGCCATAAATGAAAATCGCAAGCAATTCGATACGGTTGTTTACTCTATGTTGTCGAGGGTATCGGCTCGTTTTGAGAGACAAGAGTCGTTAATGACATTCTCTGCAACTATGAGCATAAGACAATCGTATTCAGTTATGCAACCGGGTATAGACTCTCTTAACAGGTTGATTGACAGCCTAAAAAGAATAAAAAAACAGTATGAAGTAAAAGAAAATGAACTAACAGATTATGAAAGTCGTAAAGATGCATTGGGCTTAGAGGCGACAATTAGTGAATTTGAGTTCTTACTGTCCGAACAGAAGAATAAAATGCGAAATATCTCGGAGTGGCTTCAATTCGAGTATAGGGTACAAAAAATACCATTGTCAGAAAGATTGATACTTGGCGATTTATCGGGCATAATAGCTTATGAGCAGACAATAAGTAATTTAAATTTTGCTTTAGAATATGCGGTTTATGATCCTGTTAACCAGCAGACTGTATTTTCTACCCCTGGTTTTTTTGACGATAAAAAATTAGAACAGTATCAGACGGAGTTGTATCCAAGCTCTGTTATTGGGCAGTCACCACTGTTAATTGTTAAATTTCATGATAGGAAT
>DAOSIN010000273.1:1686-3433 GCA_035366675.1 Salinivirgaceae bacterium
ATTCATCTTGCAGTCGCTTAAATGGCTGCTGATATTGAGTATTGCGTTTTTGGTGTTTATTATTTTTGCGTTCTATCGTACTGTTACACTGATATATAGGCAAAAGAAAATTTCTGATATCAAGAATGACTTTATTAATAATATGACGCATGAGTTTAAAACTCCAATAGCCACAATTAACTTAGCTACCGATGCGTTAAGCAATATTATGAAGTCTAATAATGTGCCAGAGAACGCATTTTCCGGCATAATTAGGCAGGAGACTTCAAGAATGCACCGTCATATTGAACAGATATTGCAAATAGCTCTGTTAGAGCGTGAAGAGGTTATTTTAAAGTCGGAAATTATAGATATTGTTCCATTGATAAAAAACATTGGTAACAGCTTCTCTCTCAGAGTAAAAGAACTTGACGGCAGTTTTGAACTAAATATTCCTGATGAGCCTGTGTTATGTAAAATTGATATTGATCATTTTGTAAACTCTATTTACAATCTTTTAGATAACTCATTGAAATACAATAACAAAACGCCTTTAATTAAAGTTGAAGTTTCGGTTAATAACTCTTTGGTTTACATCACTATATCCGATAACGGAATAGGTATGAGTAAGGAAACAGTGCGAAAAATATTCGATAAGTTTTATCGTGCCCACACTGGCAACACTCACAACGTAAAGGGTTTTGGCTTAGGGCTTAGTTATGTTAAATTAGTTCTTGACAAAATGTCAATTAAAATTGAAGTAGATAGCGAGTTAAACAAAGGAACAACTGTGCATTTAACTCTAAACAAACAAATAGCAAACGAAAATAAAATGTTCTGATAATGAAAAAACGTTATACAATATTTTTAGTAGAAGATGATATTAATTTTGGCACGGTACTTCGCTCCTACCTTGAAATGCAACGATTTACAGTTGTTTGGGTAAGTGATGGAGAGAAAGCTTTACAAGAGTTTCCTAAACACAATTTTGACTTATGTATTCTTGATGTTATGTTGCCCAATATTGATGGTTTCAAATTGGCGAAGCTAATTAGAGAAAGAGACAAATTAGTCCCCTTTATTTTCCTCACAGCCAAAACCATGAAAGAAGATGTTTTAGAGGGCTTTAAACTCGGAGCTGACGACTATATCACAAAACCCTTCGATTCAGAGGTTTTGCTGTACAAAATAAGGGCTATAATACGCAGACGCAGCGAATTGCTTCAGGGTAAAGATAAGCCGTTTAATATTGGCAAATATAGGTATGACCCAGAATTTAGAATTTTAACTTTTGACAACAACGAGGAGAGACTGAGTCCCAAAGAGGGAAAACTACTTTTTATGCTGGCAAAAAACTATAATCAAGTTGTTGAGCGGGACCTTATTTTACGTGAGATATGGGATGAAAGCAATTACTTTACTGCTCGTAGCATGGATGTTTACATTACAAAGTTAAGGAAGTTGTTGAAAAACGATCCGGATGTTGCGATAGAGAATATTCATGGAAGTGGGTATATGCTTTCAATTAAAAATGTACTGTAATAAATTAGCAATGAGCAATGAACAATTGAGTTAAAGGTTAAAAGCTTATAAAGTTAAAAGAGATTGGCAGTTGGCTGTTAGCCATTGGCTTTTAGCTGTTGGCTGTTGGCAATTAATACCGATTGGACATACACTATAGTCTAAACATCGCTATCGTTCTTTTGTACCATATGTCTGTAACATCGGTATTTACAATTGTAAAATTTTAAAAAGATTGGACTATTTT
>DAOSIN010000274.1:0-3429 GCA_035366675.1 Salinivirgaceae bacterium
CACTTTTGTTGGTAATACTATGGTATCAGAAGCATTTATGACTGCACAAATTGCTAAAGTGAAATAATTATTGTAAAAAACATTCATGATGTTTGAATTTTTATTAATTTGCACACGATTAAATCAATAGCATATGATCAGCAATTTAGCCTGTGTACACAAGGATGCAAAAATTGGGTCTAATGTAAAAATAGATCCTTTCGCATATATTGATGCAGATGTTGCAATTGACGATAACTGTTGGATTGGACCTCACGCAACTATTTTTAGTGGCTCAAGAATAGGAAATAATTGCAAAGTGTTTCCGGGAGCAGTTGTTGGAGCTATTCCTCAAGATTTAAAATTTGCAGGGGAATATACAACAGTGGAGATAGGAAATAATACAACTATTAGAGAAGCTGTTACTGTAAACAGAGGAACTGCGGCAAAAGGCAAAACCGTTATAGGAAACAATGTTTTGCTTATGGCGTGTGCACACGTTGGGCACGATTGTGTGATAGGCAACAATGTTGTCGTAGCAAACTCCTCTCTCTTTGGAGGCGAAGTTGTTGTCGATGATTTCGCAATTATTGGTGGAGCATCTGCAATTCACCAATTTGTTCATATTGGGGCGCACTCAATTCTTGCTGGAGGCTCGTTAGTTGGCAAAGATATTCCACCATACGTTAAAGCCGCACGCTTCCCTATATCATACTGCGGGGTAAACTCTATCGGGCTACGCAGACGTAACTTTAGTAATGAAACCATACAAGAGATACAAGATATTTACAGAATATTATTCATGAGAGGGTTGAATTACTCAGACGCAGTAGAATATATTGAAACAGAATTAGCCGCATCTAAAGAACGTGACGAAATAATTATGTTTGTAAGAAACTCGAAGCGTGGTATAATGAAAGGATATACTGGTCAATAATAACAAATCATAAGTCAAAAACATTCTTGCATCATCATAAAAAATTCATATATTTAACTTTTAACGAACCAAAAAGACACACAATATGCTGAACGGAAAAAACATAGCTGTTACTTGGGATTTCACAGAAATGTCCGAATATGCTGCAGCACACGCCGTCAAATTGGCTAAGCACCTGAATTGTAATGTGCTACTACTCCACATAGTAAAAAGGGAGTCAGAGTGTGCTGATGCTGAACAAAGATTACAAGAAGCAGCAGAAAATATTAACCAAAATTACAACATAATGCCTATTATCAAGGTTGTTGTAGGCGATATATTCCGAAGTATTGGACGTTTTACTTCAGACAGTGAAAATGATGTCAATATGGTAGTCATGGGAACTCATGGTATGAGAGGCATGCAAAAAATAACTGGCAGCTGGGCTTTGAAAGTAATCGCCAGCTCAACAGTTCCATTTATTGTGGTGCAAGATATGCCTTCAGAAGAGAAACTTACCGATATTGTGTTTCCAGTTGACTTTAGAGCAGAAAACAAAGAAAAATTAGTTTGGGCTATACACCTTGCTCAATATTTTACTTTAAAAATTCACATATTCAAAGAACTTGTCGAAGACAAACTACATTTAAAAAAGATAAACTCAAACTTACTATTTGCAGACAAGTTTTTGTCAAAATATGGTATTGAATATGAAATACATACTGCAAAATCAAAAGGTAATTTTGAAACACAGTTAATTGATTTTGCAATAGATATTAACGCCGACTTAATCTTAGTAATGACAACCAAAAACATTGGCTTTACCGACTACGTTTTTGGAGCAAGTGAGCAATCCATAATTGCCAACAACGCTAAAGTGCCTATTCTATGTGTTAATCCACGAAAAGATCTTGCAGGTTCAAGTTCTTGGTAAATATTTTGAACACAACTAATAAAGTCTTGTGTCCGAAATAGAAAATTTAAAAACTCTATTTCGGACATTTTAGTTATATTTGTAAGACATACTGACAAACCTTTCTCCACACTTGCCATACTATGATAAAACAGAAACCTAAAATCCCATCGTGTAATGAATGTGTTTCCGACATGAGCAGTCTATTCAGACATCTTACCAACGAACAGTTAGAGACACTTAATTACGATAAAAGTTGTCAGTTTTACCATCGTGGCGATTATGTGTTTCACGAAGGAAATAGGGCAACTGGTTGTTACTGTATATATTCTGGAGTTGTCAAATTATACAAAACCGGAATTGAAGGAAAAAAACAGATAATAATTTTAGCAAAAAAAGGAGATATTATTGGTTATCGTTCAGTTATAGCAGCAGAACCATTTTGCACAACCGCACAAGTTCACGAAGATGCTTCACTTTGTTTTATTCCTTCTGACGTTATTCACAAGCTTATACAACAAAATCATGCTTTTAGTCTTGCAATGCTAAAATTGGTATGCAAAGAGCTTGGAGAGGCAAACAACATAATTACAGATATTGCACAGAAAACTGTTAAAGAGAGATTGGCAGAGGCACTTTTAGTGCTTCAATCTTCGTTCGGAAATGACACAGATGGTTTTTTACGCATTGCGCTTACACGCGAAGAGTTATCGAATATTGTTGGGACTGCAACAGAATCGGTAATAAGACAACTCTCTAATTTCAAGAGCGATAAACTTATTGAACTTCATGGGAGAAAAATAAAACTACTAAATATTAAGCAATTAGAGCGTTACGCTAATATGCCATAAACAATTAGCAACGAACAATGTGCAATTAACAATTAATCAATTGATTATCATCAACTGCCACGACTTTTAAGTCGTGGAACAGATTGACACATGTTTATGGGATTTAGCCCAAGTTTAAAGATACCGCCTTAGAATATTGAACGTGAGCCATGTTCTGATGATAGTTGCTTTTTAATCTGATTTATTCTGTTCAGTTTATCAAAAACTATTGTAAGCTCCTCTTCCTGAATATTGGGATCTTTTAGTCTTTTGGACAACTCTTTTTGTAATCGCTTGAGTCTTCGCCACTTATATTCATTTATAATTTTATGAACTGCTTTTGCAAGCTGTAGCTCTTCAACAACGGGATTTATTGTATCTCGCTCCCATATTTTCGAAAGAGTGTGTCCGGGTGCTAGTATTTCAGAGGCTTTTGTTGAAATTTCTATTTCTGGATTATGCGTAAAATAGTATCGTGAAAGCGGCACGTTCTTCTTTAACGAATCGCTATAAATGGAGAAAATTTTTGCTAAAGTGCTGTCGAGCGGCAGCATATCGTCACGTTCAAGCTCCTCTACAACATACTCAGCTACAGTAATATAGGCTTGACTCTTTGACTCAATATCCGATTCAACTGTAAAAACATCACGTTCGCCATATTCGAGCATAAAACGAATTAGCTCTACTTCGGTTACGGCAATCTCACTAGAGACAGAGGTGGGTTTCTCAATTATTTGAACATCGGAGGTTTCTATAGGAACTGTCTCATCGGGCTTTGCTTGACTTTTGCT
>DAOSIN010000275.1:0-3418 GCA_035366675.1 Salinivirgaceae bacterium
AAAGAAACTTCAAGTTGCTATTGAATAGTATCTCAAAAACTTCTGTCGGCTTCTCTCTCCCCTAAATCTCTATAGAACTGGGCGCAAAACACGGAAACCGTTGTAGTAGCTCTGAATAAACGAATAGCCGTTGAACCTGTTGGCAATAGGGGACGAATGAGCAGTGTTGTCCCAAGTGCCCCCGCATCGAACGCGGTAAGTGCCAGAGCCTGCACCCCTGTAGTCAGTTTTTGTACCTGTTGGGTAAGGCTTATACCAATCCCAGCACCACTCATTCACATTCCCAGACATGTCATGTAGCCCTAGTTCGTTCGGCAGTTTTTCTCCCACGGGATGGGTTTTTCCATCGCTGTTTCCATCATACCATGCATAATCGTCTATACTGTCAGTTCCTGTGCTTCCTGAAAAAGGCTTGCGGGAACCTGTTCTATTTATTCCATCAGCATCAATTGCTCCGTCCCGGGCATCTTTATCCGCTCCCATTGCTGCCCACATCCATTCCATTTCGGTGGGTAAACGATAGCCGCTAGATTCCCAATCACAAGTAGCAGCATTCCAATCCATATCTCCATAATAAAGTTCACTTTCGTTAACGTCGTATCCTGGCGGGATATCAGGAATATCATCAATAACGAGATTTTTCCAGTCTAGTTCCTGACCATATTTTTTGACACTATACGCAGGACTAAGACCTTCAGATATACTCACCTTATTGCAAAAAGCAATGGCATGATACCAGTTTATCATTTGCACTGGCTCGTTCATACTGCCACTAGAAAATCTTGTATCACTTGGATCCTCTCCCATTACATCAAAGAATTGTTGACGCGTTATTGGGTACTTGCTCAAACTATAGGGTTTCGTGATAACAGAAATGTTTTCCTTTCCCTCATCGCGCTGGAAGGAACCTGCAGGCACAGGGAGCATTTCAATATTCAAATCTTTTATTGTTTGTTGTCGCATCTTTCAACCTCCATCACAATTAAAAACAGCAAGTCAGCATTAGTATTTTTTATATGCACAGTATCCCTCTCCTTTATTTTGATATTGGGTTTTATCTTGCATCAAAAACAGCTCCATCTTGAAGAAGAATTATATTAAATTGTTCGTGAAATAATTCTTGAAATTTTTCGGGTGCTTCTGTGTGAATTGGTATAATGCCACCTTTGGGTTTGACTGCTTCAAAAACCTTCTTTAGTGTTTCCAAATCAGCATGACCGCTTGTGTGCATATACTCAATCTCATACGGTTCCAGAAAATTGAATAAGGATTCCTTAAAAGCATCTTTCTTGCGATCCAAATAACCCTTCCACATGGAATAATAAATTTTTGTCTCATTTGATTTAGCATATTTATCTAAAATGGGTGTGAGGTTTGGGTTCTCGCGAATGATCATACAAAAGCCGTATTTATCTAAATAGTTTTTTGATTTTTCAAGAATAGAATTAAATTGTTTTAATTCAACGAAACAACCAGCGTCTTTTTTTTCTAGGTCGTAATCTATATTGTAATCTATATTGTAAAAATCAGTGTATTGCTTATGATTTTCGGAAACTTTTTTTAAGATATTTGCTTGATATTCATCACAAACAAAATAGCGTTTTGCATTTTTTGCAGCGTGATATAATGCAAATATTCTGTCAATATTAGTAGAAGCAAGCAGCACAAAGTTGTATTTATGGTTTTTGAATTGCGTTTTAAAATCTGTTTGCAATTCTTGTTCCGTTTGGATTGCGCCCTGTGGACGTTCAACATTTGTGCCTTCAGAAATTATATAATCAATGTTTTTGGCATAGCTTTTTAACGTTGGGATAAGTCCTTTGCTTCTAAAACCATGTCCGCGAAAATCCCCCGTGTGAAGTATTCGTTTGTTATCAGCCTCGACAATAAACATGTAGGCATCAAAAGCAGAATGGTCGACAACCAATGGCGTAACGGTAATTCCCCCGATAGTAATTCTATGTAATGCCTCAAAAGTATTAATTGTCTGAATTCGTTCAAGATTTTTTTTATGTTTTTCTGCCTTGTTTGGATCTGGAATATAAGATAACTTCTCTTCGAGACATTTAAAAATTTCAAGTGCAGTTTTCCCAACATAGATTGGTAAATCAGGAAGTGCATCAGCAATTTTTCCAATATGGTCGCCGTGATAATGTGTAAAAAAGAGTGCGCTTTTAGAAACATCACCGCATGTCAAACCATCTATTGGTCTCAATTCTACAAGCTTTGTTCCTGACAACTGCTCACCGAAATCAATAAAAATCTTATAACCATCACTTTCAATTTCGGTAACGCAACCGCCTATTTGATTTGTTCCTCTATGAATTATTAGTTTCATTCAGGTAATTCTGCTCCTGTCAAAGCGGCACGGATGCCACTTGAATTAAAATTGACAGTTTTGCAAGTAAAACTGTCATAGTTGTTTTAAACGTGCATATTTGAAACAACGTCTACTTCGCTAACTATACCCCCCAAATCTCTACTGAATTGGACGCAGAACACGGAAGCCGAAGGTGTCCGACTGGAAATACGGAAAGTGACAGAGCCGGAATGCGACGCTGCAATCAGAGCCATCGCCACACCGACTACCTCCGCGTAGAACGCGCGAAGGGGGTACTACATCGTTAGTGGAAAGTTCAAAGTCTATTCCTTTATAGTCAGCTTGTGTATCTGTTGGATAGCTATCCCACCAATCCCAGCACCACTCCCATACATTCCCAGACATGTCGTAGAGTCCTAGTTCGTTCGGCAGTTTTTTCCCTACAGCTTCAGTTCCTTCATAGAAGAAATCGGGACATATTATGTTTTGAATATTGCTACAAGAATAGCATGCATAGTCGTCCACACTAGTACCAAGGCCATAACCTTGCCCTGCATAGTCTTTAGTATAGCCTGTTTCGTTTATCTCCCCTTGCTTTACTCCTTCCCTGGCATCTTGGTCCGCTCCCATGGCTGCCCACATCCATTCCATTTCTGTGGGTAAACGATAACCAGTGGCATCCCAATTGCAGGTGGCTGCATCCCAATCTCTATTTAAATTTATAGGAATAGAACTATAGTCTAAATTTTCCCAGTCACTGACTCCACTTACCGTATATGCAGGACTAAGATCTTCTAACAAACTCAGCTTATTACAAAAGGCAATCGCATGGTACCAGTTTACCATTTGTACGGGATCATAATAGCTAGTAGCACTGCCTATATCACTTGGGTCTTCTCCCATTACATCAAGGAATTGTTGACGCGTTATTTGATACTTACTCAGACTATAGGGTTTCGTGATAACAGAAATATTTTCCTCTCCCTCATCACGCTGAAAGGAGCCTGCAGGTATAAACATAAGTTCACCAATATTTTCAGAGATGTAACTTATTTTGTACTGTCGCAAAGCTCTCACTTTGTATGTTTTTGTTATGGT
>DAOSIN010000276.1:0-3408 GCA_035366675.1 Salinivirgaceae bacterium
ATGCTCCGTCTCTACTAAAAATCTGTGTTAATCTATTAAATCCGTGTCATCTGTGTTCCAATTGCTATTTAGAAAATTTATTTTTTGATACAAACAGACGTTTAAAAACGTGCTCCGAATCAGAAAGCGTACTTTCGTTTTGAGTGCTCATAAAAAGATATTTTTCACCTTGTTTAAAAGCCTTTATTATCAAAGGCTGTTCGTCAATAAAAGAGGCTTTAAGTTCAAACATCTCTGCATCTTCAGGATTGAAATCGGGTGCAAAAGCATTTGCTCTGGCATCTTTAATATCATTAAGGTAGTTAATAACTTTTCCTATCTCAGCAGTGTCCTGATTTATAAGCCAAAGATCGCCACTTTGTATTAAAGTAAACGAACTGTCAGCAGGATAGCTAAACTCAATGCTTTGAAGCTTTTCGGGATCAAATTTTGCGATAGTTTTATCTCTAAAGCCGTCAAAATCGCGTCTTACCGACATACTTAGTGAACCTTCGATTGAATAAACATCGTCTTCGTTTGCCAACCGTACCATGGTCGATAACTGAATACCACCCTGTCCGGTTTGACGATAGCTAAATCGTCCAACAACTAAGTCGGCAAGCAGCTTGCTTTTAGAGAAAAGTTTTATCCTTGTTCCGGTGGAGTCATCTATTTCGTTCTCTTGTAGCTTAGATTTGTCGCGAGAAACTACACGCTGAATATTCATCGTTGATAAGTCTTTTAAAATGCTTTCAACTGTCTGAATATCGGCTTTGTATGACTCAGCATCTTTAGCAACTCTCCAAATAATACCATCTTTTGTAAACTTAATGAGAGAGTTATTGTCAACTATCTCTATTTTGTCAATATCCTCTGGATTAAACTCACATAAGGATTTACGAAATGTGCGTTCGCCTTTGATATTAGAACTTACAACCTTTATAATTAGTGCAACCAACAGGATTGCAATTATTATGTATAGTGTTCTGTTTTTGATTTTTAACATGTTGCTTGATTTTAAAAATTAATCTATATATCCCTTTTGCATACGTTTGATACGCTTGATTTTACGTCTTTGCGCTCTGAAAATTCCGTATCCAATAACTAAAACTATAGGTAATAGGAAGTTCAAGTATTTTAGGAATGTTTTTTTACCATCTTCTATTTGGTCTATAGGACGCGATGTAACTCCCTTTGTTCTTAGCTTTATCAAACCAGTATCATCTGAAAGGAAGTCGATTGAGTTAACGAAAAGGTTTATATTATCGGGCTGTTGTTGCTGCGCCTCTTGTCCTTCGCCATTTACCGGGAAGTTTCCGTCTCCGAAAACAATCATTTTATACGGCTTAGTTGCTATTTTAGACTCAAATAGTCCGCCAGCCACAATTGCCTGTTTTGTAAAATCGCTCCTTGTCCACTGCTTTTGAATATCAAAATATATTGATGATGGCTGAGTGTTAGAATTATCGGACGAAAGAAGCAGAGGCGTGTAGGCTACAGTAGAATCTCCAAAAAAGTTCATAGGACTTGCAAACTGCAATAGTACCGACTCGAGACCAGTTGTAATTGCGTGGTCGGGAAATTTCGTTATTATCGGGAGATACGGAAACATAACTTGAGATTGCATTGTGAAAAATCCTGTGTTTTGCTGTACCATTACGTTTGCGCAAGATGCATCGATAATAAAGTTGTTCTCCAACTGAATACCGTGCTGCTCTAACCAACTCTCTAAGCCTGTGGTAATTTCAAACCCTCGTGCTTGTTGCAAATCGCCATCAACACGGTTAACAGCAAGTAGTAAATTTCCGCCTTGGTCTAAATACTGGTTTAAATAATCTAAGTGATGACTTGGGAAACTGTCAGTTGGAGCAACAATAACTACTGTTTTATACTCTAATAGCGAGTTTACGGTGTCGTTTAAAGTAACAGGTTCAACATCATACAAAATACGTAGCTCCTGCATAGCTTGATGATAGGCATTAATTCTCGGCTCACCGTGACCCTGCAAAAATGCAACTCTTTTACGTTCGTGCAATGTTACCTTTTTTATTGAGCTTGAGAGTGCGTACTCCATGGCACTTCCAAGAGGAATAAACGGCAACACCTCCTCTCTGTTTCCGAGCTGTATTACGGCTCCCATATAGGCTTTCTGCTGTTTTACCTGATCCTTTTCACGAACATTAATCAAAAACGGCTGAATACCTTTTTGCAATACCGATCGCTCGGTTTCCTCATCTTCAGCGGGATTGACAAACTCGTAAACTACATTTCCATGCGATATTGCAGCGTACTCTTCCAACATCTCTTTGAAATCTTGTCGGTTTTTTGCCACGTTAGGAGGCAAGTCTTTCGAGAAATATGCTGTGATAGTAACCGGATCTTCAATCTCTCGCAATATATCTTTTGTGGCTTTACTTAAAGTATAACGGTTATCTTCGGTAAAGTCAAGGCGAAAGAAGAGTCCGTTTGATAATAGGTTAACAATTATCACAATTACAAATATTAGAAACAGGCTGTATATTAATTTTTTTCGTGTCTTCATTTTAGATAATATATTAAATTTATTCCGTTTATATCCTATAAATAATATTGTTATTTAGAAACATTACGTTTTGCCAAAACAGCTTCTGTTGATACAAGACCAACAAAAATTATTGACAGAAAGTAAATCAGGTCGCGTGAGTCGATAACTCCTCGCGCAATGCTGTTAAAGTGGTTTGGCATGCTTAGGAAGTTGAAAAAACGACTAAGAGCACCACCTGTGCTACCTGCCAGAACTACGCATATCAAATGGAAAAATATCCCAATAAATAGTGCAATAAGAAATGCAACTATCTGATTATTAGTTATTGAGCTGGCAAATAGCCCGATACTGATATATGCCGCACTCATAAGCAAAAGACCTATATATCCCGAAATTACGGCTCCGTGGTCGATATTACCAAGATTTGCCACAGTTATATAGTAAGGTAGGGTCAATGCCAGCGCAATTCCAATAAGGATAAATGTCGAGAGAAATTTCCCGACTACCACCTGCCAATTGGTCACCGGGCGGGTTAAAAGTAATTCAATTGTGCCCGATCTGTTCTCTTCAGCAAAGAGTCGCATTGTCAGCGCAGGGATAAAGAAAAAGAGTGTCCAAAATGCTATTTGAAAAAATGTTTGTAAACTTGCTTGCCCTACAAAAAAGATATCGCCACCGTAGAGCCATGTGAAAAATCCACTGAAGCCGAGGAAAGCGACCATCATAATGTAAGCTATAAGTGAATCAAAGAACGAATTTAGTTCGCGCTTTGTAATTGTCCATATTTGTCTCATATCTATCGTTTTAGGTTTATTGATTGATAATATTAGTTTGCGGTTAAGTCACGGAATATATCTTCAAGTTTGGTTTCAAGTGGCGTTAAACGAGTAATATACCAACCGTTT
>DAOSIN010000277.1:0-3385 GCA_035366675.1 Salinivirgaceae bacterium
ACGAATTGCCAAAAAAACCTTGGCTAATACGCAATATAGAAAGATTCAGAAAGAACAAAACTTAATATAACACAAAAGGAGAGCAACAAAAGCCCTCCTTTGTTTTTCATGATATTTGTATAATATTTAGTAACATATTTTGAATATATTTGCCACTCTATTAAACAAAGAACAACTTTTTACAATATGACAATTTTAGATCTAAGCGAACAGGAAATAATTAGACGCGAGTCGCTTCAGGAATTAAGAAAAATGGGTATTGAACCCTATCCACAGGAAACGTATGAAGTAGATACAACCACAGAAGACATCAGAGAAAAGTTTGACCCCGAACAAAACAACTTTCAAAACGTAAGTTTAGCAGGCAGAATAATGAGCCGTAGGATTATGGGCAAAGCCTCATTTGCCGAACTTATGGACAGTAAGGGAAGAATACAACTCTACTTCAACCGCGATGAAATATGCAAAGGTGACGACAAAACACTATATAACGAGGTATTTAAAAAACATTTAGATATAGGCGATATTATAGGTGTAAAAGGACGCGCTTTTGTTACCCAAGTTGGCGAGAAAAGTATCTTTGTGTCTGAGTTTAAGATATTATCTAAAACGCTACGCGTACTGCCGATAGTAAAAGAGAAAGATGGCGTAACATACGATGCCTTTACCGATCCCGAACAAAGATACAGACAAAGATACGTCGATCTAATAGTGAACCCACACGTAAGAGACGTTTTTGTAAAACGTACCATTATTGTTGACACCATGCGTAAAATGTTCAACGAACGTGGATATTTAGAAGTCGAAACGCCAATTTTACAACCCATCCCGGGTGGAGCGGCAGCACGTCCATTTATTACACATCACAATGCTTTAAACATATCTCTATATCTTAGGATTGCTAACGAACTATATTTGAAAAAACTTATAGTCGGTGGATTTGAAGGTGTTTACGAATTTTCCAGAAATTTCAGAAACGAAGGTATGGATAGAACCCATAACCCTGAATTTACAGTTATGGAGATATATGTTGCCTACAAAGATTACAACTGGATGATGGAGTTTACCGAAACAATGTTAGAAAAGGTAGCTATAGCACTTCACGGAACAACAAAAGTCACGGTTGGCGATAAAGTCTTAGATTTCAAGGCTCCATATAGAAGAGTTACAATGATTGATGCCATTAAAGAACATACAGGTATCGATATAACTGGAAAAGATGAAAATGAACTTCGAAATATTTGTAAAGATTTGAATATTGAGGTTGATGAGTCGTTCGGAAAAGGCAAGCTTATAGACGAGATATTTGGTGAAAAATGCGAACAACACATGATTCAGCCAACATTCATTATCGACTATCCGATAGAGATGTCGCCACTTTGCAAAAAGCACAGGACAAACCCAGAGCTAACCGAACGTTTTGAACTTATGGTTAACGGCAAAGAGTTGTGTAACGCCTATACAGAGCTTAACGACCCAATCGACCAGCTTGAACGTTTCCAGGAACAATTGAAATTAAGCGAAAAAGGCGATGACGAGGCAATGTTTATTGATCACGATTTTGTAAGAGCATTAGAATATGGTATGCCGCCAACAGCGGGAATGGGAATAGGAATTGATAGGTTAACAATGATAATGACAAATCAACCATCTATACAAGATGTCCTGTTTTTCCCACAAATGCGTCCAGAGAAAAAGGCTGAAACAGATAGCCATGAAAAATTCACAGCAATTGGAGTTCCAAGCGAGTGGGTTGATGCAATTAAAAAAGCAGGTTTTCTAACAGTTTCATCATTAAAAGAGACAAATGTGAATAAAATACATCAAGCTATATGTGGTGTAAATAAAAAGTTCAAACTTAGATTGCAAAATCCTACTATTGAAGAGATTAAAGGTTGGATATCGTAAATACTAACGTTTTTAAGAAGAAAAGCCCGTAACTTCGGGTTTTTTACTTCTTCTTAGCACGAAAAGTACTTTTGGGGACAATACCACTATTTTTGGCAATTATTACATCAAACCATGCGCATTGATATTCTTACAGTTTTACCTGAACTATTAAGCAGTCCTTTCGAGCATTCTATTATAAAAAGAGCTCGTGAAGCAAAAATTGTCGAAATTTTTATTCACGATATCCGCAACTGGTCAACCAACAAGCACAAACGTGTCGATGACTACGCATTCGGCGGAGGCGCAGGAATGGTTATGACCATTGACCCAATTTTTAGGGCTATCGAACAACTAAAATCCGAGCGAGAGTACGATACAATTATCTACACTTCACCCGATGGCGAGAGGTTTAACCAACAGACAGCCAATCGATTATCGACAAAGCAAAACATAATAATATTGTGTGGTCACTACAAGGGAATTGATCAACGCATTCGCGACCATTTGATTACCGAAGAGATTTCAATTGGCGATTACGTTTTAACTGGTGGCGAACTTGCGGCGGCAGTTATATGCGATTCTGTTGTTAGATTGCTTCCGGGTGCTATTAGCGATGAGACATCGGCGTTAACCGATTCATTTCAAGACAGTTTGCTCGCTCCACCTGTTTACACACGCCCTGCTGAGTATAGAGGCTGGAAAGTTCCCGATGTTCTGCTCTCCGGCAACGATGCCGAAATAGAAAAGTGGAGATTTAATCAGTCGTTGGAACGAACACGCAAGCTACGCCCCGATTTAATGAATGATGACAATAATTTATCATAACGTACTATGTTCAATGTAGTAATTATCATGGCTTTAGGTATTGTTGTTGGCTATTTTTTGCGAAATAAGTCAAAAACTAAAAGTTTTATTGAAAAACTTACTACGGTAGTAATTTTCGCACTACTGTTTGTCTTGGGTGTTGCAATAGGGAACGATAAAAACATAATGAACTCCCTGCAAACATTAGGCTTACAGGCTCTGATAATATCGCTCGGAGCTATCGCAGGTAGCGTTCTGTTGGCTTGGTGGGCATATATAGCAATTTTCAAAAAACGGAAGTAAACCTATGCTTGGAAGCCTTATAATACTTATATTCTTTGTAATCGGCACATTAGTAGGATATTACGATATTTTGCCGTTCGACCTGCAAAATTACGATGCCGATAAATATACTCTCTATTTGCTGATGTTTTTGGTTGGAATTGGTATTGGTTCGAACAAAGAGTCTCTGTCAATTATCAAAAAAATCAATTGGAAAATGGTTATTATTCCGCTGATAACTATTGTAGGGACATTTCTGGGAGTTACCTTTTCGGCACTCTTTATCAGTGGCATTAGTATTTACGATATATGGGCGATTGGTGCAGGATATGGATATTACAGTTTATCAAGTATCTATATATCGAGCATACGCGGAGAGGCTCTCGGAGCTATCGCTCTGTTATCTAAT
>DAOSIN010000278.1:0-3382 GCA_035366675.1 Salinivirgaceae bacterium
CATCGTGGCAAGCCCAAAACATTAATTGGGCTAACCTTGCACATTCACTTTTTTGGACAGGGTTTTCGGTGCCAATACTTGGATTTGTAAAAGATCAATTCGACCTGATATGGGTATTCGAACATAGTGGAGCAGTGTATGAAGGTGTTAAGTTCTTCTTTATTAATATGACTAACGGGCTCTACTTAGCATCACACAACTATCTCAGAGGATTCGACAAAGCTACTATTCGAGGTAATTTGTTCCGTAGCATAATAGCGTGGCCCTTTGCTACAGCTTTCTCTCCTATTGGCAATGCGTTGGGAATACCAAGTATTGTTCAGGCAAAATTCTGGTCTGATTTCGTTGCAGCACTTATCGAAGGAACAACCAAATACAACAACGTTTTAAAACTGAAAAGTAAAATTGTTTCAAAACTAATACCTGATTTTAAAAGCGACAACGAAGAAACTGTCAATCTTGCAACACTCGATTTATTATATTTGGTTGATGAGAGCAATAATGTTAAAACTTCTTTTTATAAACAATCTTTTGAACGTGAAAAGTTTAAACAAAGGGTATTAAATTTTTTAAAAGGCAAGAGGAGTATTTCTAAGCCAAAAGAGATATATTTTACTGTAAAACAACGTTTTTTACAAAAAGATAATTATAACAAGTTGACAAAATTTGTTATCAGCAATTACAATAAAGACCAAAGTCTGTTTTTGCTTCAAATAATGTCGAAAAACTACGATAAATTTACGAATTGGCTGCTGGCAATTAACAATGAGCAATGAGCAATTACGAGTTACGAGTTACGAGCCATGGTCATTTCGACAAGCTCAGTGCCATTTAACATAAGCTACCTATGATGGTGGCTTCGACATGCTCAGCCACCGAAAACGGTCGCTGAGCAGAACCAAAATAAACATTTTAAAACAGACACTTTCAAATTTGGGCTAAAGCCCATAAATAATGTGTATCAATATAACCCACTACTTAAAAATAGTACAATTGATTAATAATCAGTCTATTAATATTAATTGTTCATTGCACATTGCTAATTGCTAATTGCAGCGCGTCTGCTACAACAAAAGCGCTTCCACCTATATATATCATATCATCAGGTTGCGCTTTGTTCAGTGCGGATTCAATAGCCATACCAACATTTGGATGTTTCTCACCATCGAAACCTGAATCTTTGGCAAAATCATATAGTTTTTCAAAGTCTAACGCTCTTGGCACTGATGGTTGCGTGAAATAAAACTTAGCATTTTCGGGCAACAGTTTTAGCATTGATTTGACATCTTTGTCATTAACAACACCCAATACGATGTGTAAAGTTTTGTATTTTAAACTTTTAATATGTTTAACGGTTTCTGTTATTCCGTTTTCATTGTGCGCAATATCGGCAACGATATAGGGTTTTTTGCTTAAAACTTGCCAACGACCCATCAATCCAGTAGTAGAAGCGGTATTTTTAACTGCTTTGATGGAATCTTTGATATCTAAGTTAAATATTTTACAAATTTCAGTTAATGATGATAAAAATGTAATTATGTTTTTATCCTGATACAAACCTACTAAATCTAATTCGACAATAAATTTATTACGCTCTTCTATATTCTCGACAACAAATACTTTAATGCCGTTTTCTTTGATTTTACTTTCTAACAGTCTAAACTGCTCATATGCTGTGGTTAACGTGGATTTTGCGTTATTTGCTAACTGTTTTAAAATTGGCAATGTTTCGTTGCTGTATTCGCCAACAACCACAGGAACACCCTCTTTTATTATACCGCCTTTCTCTCGTGCAATATCGGTTAGAGTATTTCCTAAGAACTGTGTATGGTCGAGACCAATATTTGTAATAATAGATAATTCTGGTGTTATGATATTTGTAGAATCCAACCGTCCGCCCATACCTACTTCCACAATTGCAATATCTACTTTTTGACGTTCAAAATAGTCGAAAGCCAAAGCCACAGTCATTTCAAAAAAACTTGGCGATAGTTTAGCTAAAATAGCTTTGTGATGCTCAACCCAGTCAACCACTTCGTTTTCTGGTATCATTTGACCGTTAATTTTTATCCGCTCACGAAAATCCAACATGTGTGGTGACGTGTAAAGCCCCGTTTTATATCCTGCACTTTGAAAAACTGAAGCTAGCATATGTGAAACTGAGCCTTTTCCGTTTGTTCCTGCAACGTGTATTGATTTGAATCTTTGATGTGGATGATTAAAGTACTCATCTAATTTTTGAGTTGTCAACAAATCAGCTTTATAAGCTGCACCACCAACTCTTTGATACATTGGTAATTGTGAATACAAATAGTTTAATGTCTCTTGATATGTCATAAAAATTTACTATTTCGTGAATTTAAAATGCAAAGATATTTGTTAACTTTACAAAATCTATAATTTTTTAAACTATGGCTTCAAAGAAAAAAGTATTTGTACTCGACACCAATGTGTTACTGCACGACTTTAAATGTCTGCGAAATTTTGAAAACAACGACATTGTAATTCCTATAACTGTTTTAGAAGAGCTTGATAATTTCAAAAAAGGCTTTGATCAAATAAATTTTAATGCTAGACAAGTTGCTCGCGATCTAAGTAGTCTTGCTGGAGACGGTCTTTTTAACAATGGTGTCTCGCTTGGCAAAGGTTTAGGTAAATTGTATATCGAACCAAATCATGAATATTCAGAAATACTTAAAAGCAATTTTCCTGCAAATACTCCTGACCACAACATACTCTCTATAACCGAATATGTAAAGAATAAAAGAAAAGAACCAGTAATATTTGTTTCAAAGGATATAAATCTGAGAATCAAGGCTTTGGCACTTGGCATTCCTGCCGAAGACTATGAAACTGACATGGTTACGGATATGAATATCTTTTCAAGTGCCGAAGAGATAAAAAACATTGATCCATCGTTTATTTACAGCATGTATCAAACCAGAGAGCCTGTTGAAGCAAAAAGTATTCCTTTGCCAAAACTTCCTGATGAAAATAAACATATGATTCTCAGTTCAAAAGATGGTGAGCAAACTATACCAGTTTATTATGAAATGGAAACGCAACAGTTGCACGCCGTCACTAAGAATTTTGCTTATGGAATTGAACCGAGAAATATCGAACAGCGATTTGCACTTCACGCACTGCTAAATCCACAAGTACCACTTGTAAGTATTACGGGAAAGGCTGGTACAGGAAAAACTTTACTTGCACTTGCGGCAGCATTGGAAGTCTCAAGTGAATTTGATCATATTTTGTTGGCTCGTCCAATAATTCCACTCTCTAATCGCGATATTGGTTTTCTTCCCGGCGATGTGAAAGAAAAAATAGGTCCATACATGTTGCCCTTGTTTGATAATTTAGGTGTCATCAAAACAGCGAA
>DAOSIN010000279.1:0-3353 GCA_035366675.1 Salinivirgaceae bacterium
GCTTTTGAAACTCTACTTTTCAAAAAATAGGCAAATCTGAAACCTGACTTTTCGAGTATTGAAACCATACTTTTCAAAATAAGCGAAAATTATAAAACCATTAGTTTTGATAGGTAAAAGCATAGTTTTCGGCTAAAATCGGGGCTAAAATTCAAGGAATTATTCATTTGTTTCCTGTTGTTGGTGAAGTTGTTATTCGTACCAATGGCGGAACGCTTACTGTCAATGCTCCTGCTGATACTGTAAACCACTACGCAATGTTAAACGAAGCAACAATTACTGCTGTTGCAGAGACAGATTGCTATCATGAATACGGAACAGTAAAAGGTCAACTTAATATTACAAAAGGTAAAGTTGTTCTTGAATCAAAAGCTAACGTTGGCTTTGTTAACGTAACTGCAACAACTTCTGATGTAATTGCTATCGAAATCAAATCTGGCGCTGATTACGGTAGACTTACATGTGAAAATGAAACAATTCTTGCTGCTGTTGCTACTGCTTCAAATGTTCCTACTGAAAAGACTATGAAGACTGAAGCAGGTACTGTAGCTATTGTTGATAATATTGCTTATACAGATATCACTTCAGCAATAAGCACTTTTGAAGCAACAAAAAACTCTACTTTTGAATTATTTGTTGATATCAAAAATGCTGCAGCTTCGGGTAATCAATTGCCTATTAAAATGCCTGAAGGTGCTACTTTTGACGGACATGGTTATTCGTTAGAAGGCAATGTAGCATTATATATCAATTCTAAGGGCGGTACTGTTAAAAATTTAACATTCCATATGACTGAAAATAAATCTACAAGAAGCCAAGCACAAGTTGATAGATATGGAGAAGCAGGTGTTGGAACATTATCATCATTATATGGAATTGCTTTAAGTGGTAAAGCTATTATAGAAGGATGCACATTTGATACTGCTGAGTGGGATGCACTTCAAATTACTCCTGTTGCTGGTGCTGAGATTGTAATTAAAAATAACGTATTTAACACTTCAAAGCCTGAAATGTTTGGACAAATACGTTGGATTCATATTCAATCTAATAATGCTGATGATTTTGCAGTTTCAATCAAAGATAATGATTTTTATGAAGCAAAGAATCTATTAAGTACAGCAGGTCAAGCGGTTGAGATTTATTATCCTGTAAATGCAAGCAAGGTAGAAATCAGTGGAAACTACTTTGATGGAGTTAAATCCGCAAGCGATGTTTCAAAAGCTGATTTGGATGGGTATTATGCTTGCATCGGAACAGGCGGAACATTTTATAATAATGCGAATGAGCTATTATTCAACGGACTTCGTACAACACCAAACAACAAGTAATTTTTTAATATATTTATATTTCCACGTACTACTTCGGAACGGAAATTCGTAGAAACACTACGTTTTAACCGTTGAAAAGTAGGTTTTCGGAAAATGAAAAGCGAGGTTTCAAACCTCAAAAAGTGTAGTTTCAAATATTCGGAGTTCTTGAGACTTTAGTGACCGCAAGAGAAAGGTCCAACCGAGAAGGTTTCCAGTATTAAACCAAGAAACAGAATAGTTGAAGCTCAATCAGTAGAAATAATCTACAAAACAACAGAATAGGTGGGGAGCACCACAAACGCTCTCAAAAGAAAACCCACCTGTTTTTATTGTGGGTGAAAATCCGCAAAATCAAACAATCAATTTAATAACAACGGTCAGGCTCATCTGTTCAAGCTCGTCCATCGGTATTTTAGTTTTGTAGGGCGAATAGCGATTACCGTCCTCTTGTTGGACTTTTTCAGCCGGTGAGTGAGAATTGCGATGCTCCGATGAGTAAGAAAAGATGAGTCTGACTGAAGTTATACTTACACTCGAATCTTAACTGTGCGATCTATAGAGCTGTAAGTTTTATAGGAAGATTGCAAGCAGCAGATGTAAAGGAACC
This sequence comes from Salinivirgaceae bacterium, assembly GCA_035366675.1. GTDB lineage: Bacteria > Bacteroidota > Bacteroidia > Bacteroidales > Salinivirgaceae > JAAYQU01. The sequence continues at coordinate 1,918 of DAOSIN010000279.1, forward strand.
ATAATTATAATAAAAACTAAATACAATTTTACCCGTTGATATCTTCGTGGTTTTTGCGTTGGTTTAGAAATTATGATTTGAAGTTTTGATGCAGGCTGTTGCATGGTGAGAAAATTTAGGTATGTTTACTATCGCCATAAAGAACACAAATGTATCAGTACCGGGTTGTTATACTGACGGTGCGCCACTGGATTTGCACGGCTCCTTTGGCATCTCACTTACGTGCAACACTAAAAAAATATAATTTAGGAGACTAATAAAAATGAAAAAAATGAATAAAAAAGGTTTCACAATCGTTGAACTTGTTATCGTTATTGCGGTTATTGCAATACTTGCAGCAATACTTATTCCAACATTCGCAAATGTTGTGGATAAAGCAAATGTTGCTAAGGTACAAGCAGAATTAAAAAATGCTAAGACACAATATATTATGGAAGCATCAGATGATAAAAATTATAATCCAAATTTAGAATTAGTATACAAACATGTTAATGATAAGGGGAAGGTTGTTTATTATTTAGAAGAAGAAGGAGTTTTTGTTCCTGCATCTGGAAGCCAATTTGATGAAGACAATTTATTAGCGACAGGTGTTTATTTTGTACCATTACAATATAAGAGTGGTACAGATGAATGGTTATTTGCTGAATTTGGAGAAGGTACTGTAGGTGTTCTTGCTTATTCAGGTGGTCCTGCAGTGGAATCTTACGGAGGTTTTGTTGAAATTAGAGATACTTCTTATAATGATGCTTATGGAAATACATTACCTCCAATATGGAAAGCTACTGATTCAGGATTTGAAGTAACAGGAACATTAACTTATCATAATGTAGAATCAGGAGATGATCCTTTAGGTTTTAAAGGATTAACTCCACCAGCAAGCTATTTTCTTAGCTTTTCTATAGAAAAGCCTGAAGATGTTGTTATAACTACTGATACAACAATACAAGTAAAGGATACTATATTTACAGGAGATGCAATTGTAACTGAATTTAGCAATGGAACATTTGATCATATTAAACGAATTCAAACTGGTGAAACTCAAGTTAGAGTGATTATAGACTGGGATGGAACGGAAGGTTTATTTGCACCAAAGTCTTATGTTATTGATTTATCTAAGATTATTTTTGAGCCTGTTAAATAAAATATAGAGACAATTAAAAAAAAGTTAAGATTATTTTATAAAGATAATAAAATCATTAAGGAGGAAAAAAATGATTAAGAATTTAAGAAAACGTGGTTTTACGATTGTAGAACTAGTTATTGTTATTGCAGTTATTGCAATACTTGCAGCAATACTTATTCCAACATTCAGTGGAATTATTAAGAAAGCTAATATAGCTAGTGATACGGCTATGGCTAAGAATATGAATACAGCTTTAGTAATGGCTGATTCAGAAGGAAATGTTCCTGAGGATATGGGAGATGTATTATTCATT
>DAOSIN010000280.1:0-3346 GCA_035366675.1 Salinivirgaceae bacterium
GAAACAACTTTACAAATTTAACATATTTGGCTAACCGACTAAATGCCAACGGGATATCAGCTATAACTATTTTTAACAGGTTTTACGAACCTGATATTGATGTGAATAATCTTAAACTTACTGCAGCCGAGATATTTAGTTATCCATCCGAGTCTAGAAAAGTTATTCGTTGGTTGGCTCTTTTGACCGATAAAGTAAAAGGCTTAGAAATTTCAGCAAGCACTGGAGTTCATGACAGGGAAACTGCAATAAAATATTTATTAGCGGGAGCGACAACTGTTCAACTGTGTTCTGTAATTTATAAAAATGGTATTTCAATTATTTCTGAAATAATTGATGGGATTAGCAAATGGATGGAGTCTAAAAAAATTGATAAAATTTCAGATTTCAGAGGAATGATGAGTTATAAACAAATTTCAGATCCTACGATCTACGAACGTGCACAGTTTATTAAGCATTTCTCTAATTTTGAATAATTTAATTATTGACTTTAGTATTTAATATTGTATAAAAACAGGTGTGATTATTATTTTGTTAAGCTCTGTGTTTCACGTGATTATAAGTTTTATACTTAAGTTTATGATATTTCATAATCATGCTTTTGTGTGTCATACCGATTGGACAGCTACTATAGTCCAAACTTTGCTATCGCTCTTTTGGACTATGTGTCTGTATTATCGGTATTTACCATTGTAAAATTTTATAAAGATTGGAACATTATAAAATTACAATTGGTATCAAATAGTTAGTAAAGTATTTGAATATTGCTTTTTAATACGTACTTTTACGCCAGATACTATAATAACATTTATAGAAATTTTGTATCTTTGAGAGTTGAATTTATCATTTAAATAACACCTACGACATGAGATTACTGTATAATATATTCATAATATTTTTAGTTTCAATGTTATGGATTTCTTGCGGTGCAGACCAATCAAAAAAGGTTGAAAAATCATTAACCGAGCAAGAGACAGACGAGCTTGATCAGGCAAGTCAAGACTTTAATAAGGCAAAGCAAATTTTTTATTCGTTGCCATCTCCAATCGAAACAGCAATGCTTATAAAGCGTTCGGGAGTTCAGTTTAACGAAAGTTTATTAAACAGAACCGATAACTATTCAAAATACACTACAACATTGCAAAAAGCCCTAAATTTAGGGATATACAGTGCTGATTTGAGTTATGCCAGTATGTTTGACCAAACTCAAATAGCAATTCAATACATGAGTGTATCTAAGATTATGGCTCAAGATTTGGGAGTATTAAATGCTATAGATGAGGAAATTATCAACAGGCTTGAGACAAATATCGACAATCGTGATTCGATTATGGAAATTATTACCGAATCGTTTATGAATAGCGATATTTATTTGAAAGAGAATGGACGACCTGAAACAGCCGCTATCATTCTTGCAGGAGGTTGGGTCGAAGGTCTTTATTTGGCTGTAAAATCAGTTGATAGCAAACGAAGTGGTAATGATGATTTAATTGATAGAATAATTGATCAAAAAATTAGTTTGAGCTCACTAATTCAACTCCTTGAAAGTTATCATAATATTAAAATGGTAAATAGACTGTTGATGGATATTCGTAAGGTTTCGGCAGTCTACGAAAATTTTGATGTTGTATACTCTCACATTGAGACACTTACAGATCCTGACGATCGTACAACAGTTTTAAAAGCTCGCACCGATGTCTTTAAATCGGCAAATGCGTTGAAGTCATTAGGTAACGTTGTTGATAGCTTGCGTACGCAGTACGTTAAAGGAATGTAAGATTCAATTAAAAATCAGCGCAATTTGTAAGAAATTAGCATTACAGATTAGTACGGCAAATATGTTCGTAATAGTCTGAAAGTAATTGTTTTGTAATATTTTTTCAATTTTAAGTCATATGAAACGAACACTGTTAATTTTCATTTCTCTATTTATTTTAACATTCAATTCTTTTCCCTGTACAAGTTACTTGGTTTCAAAGGGAGCTTCAGTTGATGGCTCGACAATGATTACCTACATTGGCGATTCGCATATAAGATACGGTAATCTTTACTTCAAACCGCGCAGTGTGTGGTCCGATGGAACAATGATAACCATATACGACCGCAGTTCGAACAAACCTTTGGGTCAGATAGCGCAAGCAAAAGAAACTTATCAAGTTATTGGTTTTATGAATGAGTATCAAGTATCAATTGGAGAGACTACGTTTGGAGGGCGCTCAGAACTTGAAGACTCAACCGGAATTATTGACTGGGGTAGCATTATGTTTTTGGCGTTGCAGCGTTCCAAAACGGCGCGAGAGGCTATTAAGGTAATTGCTGAATTGACAGCTGAATATGGATATCACAGTAGCGGAGAATCCTACTCAATTGCCGATCCAAACGAAGTTTGGATAATGGAGATTGTTGGCAAAGGCATTGATTTTAAAACAGACAAAAAGACAAAAGCAAAATATAATGCTAACAAAGGAACTGTGTGGGTTGCAATGCGTGTTCCAGACGGCTATGTGTGCGCACATGCTAATCAAGCACGAATAACAACATTTCCTATGGAGGATGGAGTTAAGTCAATCAGTTCCAAGAGTATGGACAAGATCAATAACCCTTCGGTCGAGGTTGTTTATGCACACGATGTGATTGATTTCGCTCGCAACAAAGGATACTTTTCTGGTAGCGATGTAGATTTTAGTTTTTGCGAAGCTTATGCCCCATTGGATTTTGGTGCTGCTCGTTTTTGCGAACTGCGTGTTTGGGCATTCTACAATCGTATTTGTGACGATATGCAGCAATATTGGGATTATGCGACAGGTAAAATGAAATCTGGTGCCATGCCACTATTTGTAAAACCAAATCGAAAGCTGAGTTACACCGATTTAACCGCAGCAATGGGCGATTATTTACAAGGCACCGAATTGGATATGTCAAAAGATGTTGGTGCAGGACCTCATGGACTTCCATATCGTTGGCGACCAATGACTTGGAAATATAACGATAAGAAGTATTTTCACGAACGTGTTACAGCAACTCAACAAACTGCTTTTTCGTGGGTTGCTCAAATGCGAAATTGGTTGCCAAATCATATTGGGGGGTTGTTTTGGTATGGTTTAGATGATGCAAATCATACTGTTCATACACCTTTCTATTGTGGAATGTCAAGTGTGCCACACTCTTACGCCGAAGGTAATGGCGATATTTTAGCATACTCCGATAATGCTGCATTTTGGGTATTCAACCGAGTTTCACATTTTTCGTATCTGTTTTATGACCGAGTAATTGTTGATATTCGTAAGAAGCAAAATGAATATGCAGAAAAATATAAATCATATATGCCAATAATAGACGCAGGAGC
>DAOSIN010000281.1:0-3345 GCA_035366675.1 Salinivirgaceae bacterium
TCCTGCTCCAATTCCTAAAACAATATCATCGCCCTTAACAGGGAATCCCATTATACGACCAGTTGCAGCCCAGCTCGATTCTGTCCCTGTACGTTGTTTACGACGTATATCTTTACCTTCTACACCGTAAGCTTCGTCTGTAAATAGACCTGCTCCAGCATAAAACCATGGATGTGAGTATTTTGCTCCAATACCCATGTGGCGACTGGGGTCAAGCGCACAGCTCAAGGGGCGTTCCATAAAGGTTACATAGCGCGATGTGGTATTTGTCATCATGCCCATTGGCTCACGAAATTGTCCAACTTGTAAACTAAAAGCATCATTTACACTATATTGAAGGTAAACATCGTTAATGTCAACTTCAAGATCTCGGAAGTCGAAGTCGATCTCACCGTACCATTTTTCACTAACTTGTGCTTTGAAGGCAAAACGTGCTCTGCGTATATGTGCACCGTCGCTTAACTGTATGGCATCAACTGGGTTCCCTGTTGCTGGAGTCGAAGAAAGACTATTATCATAGTTGTCAAAAAATTTTGTAAAATCGACATTTACCCTAAAGTCTGTCCATATTTTAAATTTTTCATCTTTAGACTCGAAAGTCAAAACTCCGTCTCTGGCTTCGGACACAAGGGGCTCTCTCTCAACAGGTTGCCCGTATTGATTTAGGCGTATATTGCTGTTAAGAGTTAGATCAAGATTGTTTTTCCCGATTACCACAACTTCCATTTCATCGAAGTCGGGGTGAGAAAAAATTAGGGTTTCGGTAGATTTCTGGTCAACGGCAATGCTGTAATTTCCATTTTCGTTAGATTTTGCGGTTACATTATCGCCCTTTAATCTAACTTCTACCCCCTCAATAGGTTTACCGTCAATGTCTGACTTAACGACACCTGTAACGTTTCTGGGTTGAGCATGCACCACACATGACATGGAAATGAACAAGCTCATGATTAATAGTCTCTGTTTTTTCATCCTCTCTCTAAGTTAAAGTTTGTTTATAATTATTTGACTTATCGATAGCTAGTAAAAATACTAGCCTGTATCGTTATGTACTAGAAATTACACGAATTTCACTATAATAAACACCTGTAACGCCCCCAAAGATAATCAATTATTAATTTTTTCAATAGAAAATATCAAAAAAATGTCTTGAAAACAAATAAAATTGTGTTGAAACCGAGAACGATAACAATTCTTGCCTCTAACACATAAATAAAATTTGCCTAACAGTATTACAAGCGTATCAAAAACATTGTCTTGTGAAACTGCACTATTTATTCTCGATAATAAACTCGTTTAATTCTACTTGATATCCCCGTAAGCACTTCGTATGGTATTGTTCCCATGCTTTGAGCAATCTCATAAATGGGCAAATCCTCTCCAAATATCAACACTTCATCTCCCTCTTTAACGTCTAATCCTGTTACGTCTAACATGCACATATCCATACATATATTGCCAATAGTATACGCTATCTTGCCATTTACCAGCATTTTTCCTTTGCCGTTCCCTAAGATCCGCCTGTACCCGTCTGCATAGCCGATAGGAATGGTTGCAATAGTCGATTTTCTATTTACAATACCTTTACGACTGTATCCGACAGTTTCGTTTGCCTCAATCTCCTTTATTTGCATTATTTGCGAACGCAAGGTAACTACTTGTTTTATTGACGGATTGTTCTCGAAACTAATTCCATAAAGTCCTATTCCCAAGCGCACGGCATCAAACTGAAATTGTGGAAATCGCTCCGTTCCTGCCGTATTTAATATATGTCTGAAAAAGCTGTAGTTTAATTCGGTGCTTATCCGTTCGCTTATTTGTTTGAAATCAGCTATTTGTTGCAATGTAAAGCTATCGAACTGCGGATCGTCGGCTGCTGCAAGATGACTAAAAACTGACATCAATCTAACATTATTAGAGTTTTTTAAAACCTTGCACAGCTTTTCTATTTCAAAAGGCTTAAATCCCGAGCGATTCATACCACTGTCTATTTTAATGTGGATAGGATAATTTTGAATTGAGATTTTTGCCAAGTAGTTATTAAATTTCTCTAAAAAATCGAAACCAAATACTTCGGGACCTAAGTTGTATTCAACAATCTCAGGAAAAGTTTCTATTCCGGGGTTCATTACCATAATAGGTGTTTTAATTCCGCTTTCACGCAACTGAACAGCCTCGTCTGTAAAGGCAACTGCCAGATAATCAACTCTGTGGTGTTGTAAAACTGTTGCCAATTCGTGCGAACCGCTACCGTAACCAAACGCTTTTAACATTGCAATTACTTTGGTATCTTTATTCAATGTAGAACGGAAATAGCGCAAATTGGAAATCAAAGCATCGAGATTTACCTCCATTATTGTACGGTGTCGCCTTTCTTGTAACATTCTGTCAACACGCTCAAAACGGAATGTGCGACTTCCTTTTAATAAAATCACACTGTTTGATGGCGGAAACTTGTCGAAGTATTCTATAAGCTTGTCAGTATTAGGAAAAAACAGCGAGTTTTCGCTAAATAGATACCGATACTGCGAAATATAATTGCCAACGCCGATAAACTTGTCGATAGAGTGGAATTTTACCATATCGGCAACCTTTTGGTATAGCTCTCTATGGGGTAGTCCACTCTGCAAAATATCGCTCACAACAACCATTTTGTTCTCAACTTGATTTTGGGCTGCCAAATACTCTAACGAAGTGCTTAAAGACACTAAATCAGAGTTGTAACTATCGTTAATAATGGTGCAGTTTCTACGACCGGCTTTAATCTCAAGACGCATATCAACTGCTTGCAACTGTCCAATTTTTTCAGCTATTTCGCTGGCACTATAACCCCAAACAGACATAAACGTAACAACGTTCATTGCATTCTGAAAAGAGGCACCGTCAAGGAATGGGATAGTAAACTGAAGCTCACTATTATTGAACTCTGCTACTACTTTTTTCCCGTTTGCAACATCAGTTTTCGATACTATCTTTACTCTATCGCTATTTGAATATCCCCATGTAATAAGCTCTTTATCAGGATAAGTAGAACGAAAAACATCAACAACCTTTCCGTTTTCTGAAGATGTTATTACCTTTTCTGAGTATTTGAATAGCAACAACTTTTCTCTAAGTTTCTGCTCATGATTTTGAAAATTCTCCTGATGCGCGTCTCCGATATTGGTAAAAATGCCAATGTTGGGTTTTATTATCTCTGCAAGTTTACCCATTTCATTTGGTTGCGACATTCCTGCTTCAAATATTCCTATCTCTGTATGGTCGTTAAGTTCCCATACCGATAACGGCACTCCTATTTGCGAATTATAACTTTTGGGACTTCGTGTAATCGTATATTTGCCTTGT
>DAOSIN010000282.1:0-3343 GCA_035366675.1 Salinivirgaceae bacterium
TTTAATCGACAGATTCTCCAAATCAGAGCTTCCACTAAATTTTACCGTAAAATCCTTGGTCTCAAGTGATGTCTCAAAAACGACATCTACGCTACCCGATGCATGAAGTCCCGTTAAGTCTGTGACAGTAATGTAAGCTTTTCGGATTAATTGAGAATTATTGTTCCAACCATTCCAAAAAGAACCCTGACGAATCATTCTCAAAATATCCCAAAAACTATATATTGTAGATTGATTATCAGGATATTCTATTGGCTTATGAGAAATATTCAACATACCATCTTTCACTTCAATAACAACATATTCGACAAATTCCTCACTTACTTCAATGGAAACACTTTGCTGATTAGACTGTTTGATTATTATATCCCAACTGCCCGAAGCATTTATAGATATAAATTTATCGACATTGATATTTTGTTTTACTACTCGGCTATCTTGCGCCGATACATATCCCATTGTCAACATGACAAGGATAACTGTTAATAATGCTTTTGCTTTCATTTGTTAATTTAGTTAAAAGTTTTAATCAATTAGCAATGTGCAATGTACAATGTACAATTATAATACGTGAGCTATATTTATTCGCTTGAGTTTTTGATAATTGACTATGATATTTTGCATAACAAGTCTGCATTATAAAAATCGACTCAAATGATTTATATATAACAACATTCTCTTTCATAATTGTTCATTGTTAATTACTAATTGCACATAACTTATAATGGAAATATTGTGCCAAAGTTTTAATATATTGATATACAAATGTTTGCATTTTTGTTAATTTTGAAAAGTGTAAAGATATTAGACAGTGAGTGTCTTATTTTTTTACACAATTAACAGTTAAGAAATTAAGGAACATTAAGATTGGGCTAAAGCCCAAAACACGTGTGTCAACACCAATCAACGACTTAAAAGTCGTTGCTATTGATAAAAAACGCATTGTTCACTTCGTAATTCGTAATTCGTAATTCGTAATTCTTCATTGCTAATTGTTCATTGCTAATTGCTAATTGCATTTACTCATATTTGAGTGCTTCTACAGGGTTTTTCGTTGCTGCGCGCCAGCTTTGCCAGCTTACAGTGATTAGTGCAACTAAAAGCGTTGCCACGCCTCCCAAAACAAAGACCCACCAGCTGAGCATTGTTTTGTAGGCGAATATCTCAAGCCATTTACTCATAGCGTAATACGTGAGTGGAACGGCGATGATAAATGCTATAACTATCCAAACCACAAAACGGCGATTTAGCATGGTAAGGATTTCCGAAATTGTGGCACCGTTAACCTTGCGAATACCTATCTCTTTAGTTTTCCGCTGGATGATTTGCATTGATAATCCGTACAATCCGAGCATCGAGATAAAAATGGCGAGAAACGACATTATGGTCAAGAGTTTCTGTGTGCGGATTTCGCGTGGGTAATTTGCTCTAAGATTTTCATCCACAAAGCTATAACTGAATGGTTGGTCATGTTCAATGCGTTTCCAAATAGTCTCCAATTCAGCTATATTTTTTTGCAAATCTCCGGGATTTAAACGTACGACAAATGACCTCAACAGAGGATGTAGAAAATAAATTGCCGGATAACTTTCATTCTGTAGCGAATGGTTCTGTATATCTTCTATCACGCCGCATATTTCACAATCACGTCCGTTAAAATAATTCTTTACTTTCATTCCGATAGGATTATCGACATTCATATTTTTCCAACATCGCTCATTAATAACAACTTTCGAGCTGTCTGTTGCTGAATATGCTTCACCCAACAAAAATTTTGTTTGCATTACATCAAAAAAATCGCCGTCTGTAGGTGCTACTCGCACATTAACTTGTTGTCTCTCACCAGCTAATTCGCAAGATATTGCAGTTCCGTTATTCAAGGTAAAACCTGGCGTATTCAACGTACCTGTAACGCCAGAGACAAAGGAGAGTTTTTCCAATTCTTGTTTATATAGTGCATATCGAGTTACAATTTTATCATTCCACGGATTATCAATGGTAATTAAATTCTCTTTATTGAAACCCAACTGTTTCTCCAATATTAGATCGAACTGTTTGTTAATGACTATTACGCTAATAATCAAACAGATACTAATGGTTATTTGAGCAATTGTAAGGGTTTGTGCTACGGAAATTTTTCCACGTTTAGGCAATGCTCTTCCTTTGCTTTTAATTGTGGCAGACGGATTTATGTGCATTTGATGTCTTAATTGCACCAACACGGGTAATAAAATATTGATTATAATTATAACCAAAATCGCTCCCCACAACACAGGATTGACAAGAGTGAATTTCATTTTGGCACCCATAAGATCACTGAAATATGGCAAAGCCGCCGAGGTTATAAAGAGTGCTACTATCACACAAAAGCTTACAAGTAGTGTGGTTTCGGTAAATAGATAGCCAAAGATATCTTTAGCTCCTGCTCCCATTATTTTTTGCATTCCGGTGTTGAAATTGCGCTTGTTACGCAACGCTATGGAGAGATTGATAAAGTTAAAAATTGCTATAAGCAATACCAACACAGCAACCAACATAAAAAGTTGTACCGCTTTTTCATCAGAACGCTCAATGACATTATCCCACGTTGTATCAGATGAGCGCAAATGAATGTCTGTTAAGGGTTGTAGAGCAAATGTTCCTTTAAAATCCTCAATTTGATATGCCTCTTTAGCTTGCTCTCGTACTTTTTCACAAATAGCTAACTTGTCTGTATTTTCTGACAAACGGTAAAAGAAAATGATAGACTGATTGTTCATCGATGTGTATTGCTGATTATTTGTTATCTCTTTTGTATGAATATTCAATATCAAATTAGGTCGATAGGTCGTAGTAACAGGTAAATCATCGAATATACCTGTAATAGTAAAGTCGTATTCGTTCCGGAACCGAATGGTTTTCCCAATGGCATCGCCATTAGGAAAGAGTTTTTGCGCCTCGCTTCGTGATAGTACGGCTGAAAAAACATTGGGTAGCGGAATATCGCCACCTTCAAGCATACGGACATTAAACATGGGGAAAAATTCGTTGGTAGTGTGCATTACGTTTTTTAAAAACATCTGTTCATTTTCTATTACGAAAAAACTTACAGATTCTAAGTACAGCATCACACCATCATTAAGTTCAGGAACTGCATTAGTCAGCTTTTCAAAAAAGACGAGTGGTTGAATAGGATAACGTTCCCCTTCATAAACATTGAGTAAACGGTAGATGTTCTTCGCATCGGGATTGTGCTTCTCAAACGAATATTCATATTGCACAAACAGGGCAATTGTAAAACAGACAGCCAAACTTAACGACAAACCAACAGCGTTGATTAGCGTCCCTGTTCGTTGGCGTAGTA
>DAOSIN010000283.1:0-3332 GCA_035366675.1 Salinivirgaceae bacterium
AGTCTTTTTTGAACAACGGAAAAAGTTTAGGTGATCAACAATTCGCATTTAACTTTGAATACAAAAATAAAATTTTTACAGGTATCGAGCTTATGTTAAATCATGGTTACCTTGGAGGTGCTGCATGGGGAGCACTATATAGCAAAAAGTTATTATTTGCCAATAAGGTGCTGTTTCCCGAGGGAATAAAAAATGGTGAAGATTCAATTTTTGCTGCATTATGCCAAATATACTCTAAAAAAGTGATTTTTCTTGATTTGCATTTTTACAATGTATTTGAGCGCGATGGGAGTGCCTCAAGAAGTTGGTCTTTTGATAGGCTTGCATTGATGCCAAATAACTTAAAATTCATAAATGATTATAAAAGCAGTCACCCCAATCTTAGTACAGAAGCACTAAACATACTGGATTATAGAATGTTTGCCTTTATTAGACATATGTTCAATTTGTTCTACAAAATGTTTAATATTCGAAACTATATGATATTACGGGGAAAAATAAAAAAAGAGTTAAAATCAAAATTGAATATTGGAAAAATTAGGCATCATAAAAATCAAGTAAAATTGCTTAATTTTTCATTAGATTTTTTTGCATTTGCCGTATTTTTTAATAATTTGTTTTTTAAAAAAAACTATTAATTTATTATCAACAAAATAACATTTAGGAAGTTTTACATATGAAAGGTGCTGCTAAAACGCCGTTAATGAGACAGTATTACAAAATTAAAGAGAAGCACCCCGATGCTGTTCTCCTGTTTCGCGTGGGCGATTTTTATGAAACTTTTGAAAAAGATGCTATTAAAACTGCCGAGATACTCGGAATAACACTGACACGCCGTGCAAATGGTGCAGCCTCATCGGTCGAGTTGGCGGGTTTTCCTTATCATGCTTTGGATACGTATCTGCCCAAACTGGTCAGAGCAGGACAAAGAGTAGCGATATGCGAACAGCTTGAAGATCCCAAACAAGCTAAAACAATAGTTAAACGTGGTATTACTGAGCTTGTTACCCCCGGCACAACCATAAACGAAAATATTTTAAATGGCAGAGAGAACAACTTTCTTGCCTCGGTCTATTTTGACAATAAATTAAGTAGCGTAGCATTTTTAGATTTATCGACAGGAGAGTTTTTTGTTGCAGAGGGCACAGTCGATTATATCGACAAGCTTATACAAAGCTTTAATCCCAAAGAGATTCTATTCGAAAAAGAGCAAAAAGCAAAATTCAAAGAGCTGTTTGATACTAAGGCTTTTCCATTCGGAATGGACGAATGGGCTTACGAATACAATACCGCATACGATATTCTGACAAAACGTTTTGAAACCCAATCATTAAAGGGTTTCGGTATAGAAAATTTTAAACATGGAGTTATTGCTGCTGGGGTGATCTTGCATTATCTTGAGCTAACACATCATAAAAACTTAGGAAATATAACTTCGCTCTCGCGCATTGATGAGGATAGATTTGTATGGTTAGATAAGTTTACCATTCGCAACTTAGAAATTTTTGAAGCTCTTCATGAAAAAGGGAAATCCCTTGTCCAGACTATTGATAACACGCTAACCCCAATGGGTAGCCGTCTGTTTAAACGATGGTTTGCGTTGCCGCTAAAACAGGTTCAGACCATTAACGACAGGCTTAATGTTGTCTCGTGGTTTATGGACAACAGAACTTCAATGGAGGAGGCACAGTCTTATATCAGAAAAGTAGGAGATTTAGAACGACTGATAACCAAGGTAGCAGTTCTGCGGATAAATCCACGTGAGTTGGTCGCTTTGGGAGAATCATTAACTATTCTTGAGCCTCTAAAGGAGCTTCTAAGCAAATCCTCGGAGCCTGTTTTGAAGCGTATTGCCGAGCAGATACAGCTCTGCAAAAGTATGATAGAGCGAATCGAGAAAGAGATAAATCCCACACCTCCGCCAAATCTTACAAAAGGAGATGTTATTGCTCATGGCGTTAATGCCGAGCTTGACAAATTGAGAAACATAGCTTTCACAGGAAAGGACTATCTGTCGCAATTACAGGAAAAATATTCGAGCGAAACAGGAATACCAAGTCTTAAAATAGCATTCAATAATGTTTTTGGATATTATATCGAGGTTAGGAATACACATAAAAACAAGGTACCTTCAGAATGGATTCGCAAACAAACCCTTGTAAGTGCTGAAAGATACATCACACCTGAACTTAAAGAGTACGAGGAGCAAATCTTAGGTGCCGAAGAAAAAATTTTAGAATTAGAAAAGCAGCTGTTTAACGATTTGGTTGTATCGCTGACCGACTATGTTGCTTCTATTCAGCTTAATGCAAATTTAGTTGCTCGTTTAGACTGCCTGCAATCTTTTGCAACTGTCGCCATTTCGAACAATTATTGTCGCCCGGAAGTAACAGATAGTTTAGATATTGACATAAAGCAGGGACGACATCCTGTTATTGAGACACTTATGCCACTCGGCGATGAATATGTAGCCAACGACGTGTTTATAAACAACGACGATCAGCAAATAATTATCATTACCGGTCCGAATATGTCGGGTAAATCTGTGCTTTTAAGACAAACTGCACTGATTACCTTAATGGCGCAAGTGGGTTGCTATGTTCCTGCAAAAGAGGCAAAAATAGGTGTCGTTGATAAGATATTTACTCGCGTAGGTGCGTCTGACAATATTTCGTTGGGCGAATCAACCTTTATGGTTGAGATGAACGAAGCTGCCAGCATTCTTAACAACCTGTCGGAGAGAAGTTTAGTTCTTTTCGATGAGTTAGGACGTGGCACAAGTACATACGACGGTATATCAATAGCTTGGTCGATAGTTGAGTATCTGCACGAGCACACAAAACATAGACCTAAAACGATGTTTGCAACTCACTATCACGAGCTTAACGAAATGGAATCGACCTTTAAACGAATAAAAAACTATAACGTTTCGGTCAGAGAAGTAAACAACAAAATAATATTTCTAAGAAAGCTTGTACGCGGAGGCAGTGAGCACAGTTTTGGTATCCACGTTGCAAAAATGGCAGGAATGCCGCCTACAATTGTAAAACGAGCCGAGCAAATTCTTACAGAATTGGAGGGTAGCGCAGGAGAAAAAAAACTGACCAAGCCGGTAAAAGATTTAGGGAGCAAGCGCGAAGGTTATCAGCTGAGTATCTTTCAATTAGACGATCCAACTTTGATGCAAATCCGTAACGAAATTAAAAACATTGATATTAACAATATCACTCCAATAGAAGCCCTAAACAAGTTGAACGAAATTAAAAAAATAATTGGACTGAAATAGTTGTAGAGACGGAGCATGCTCCGTCTCTACTTAAAATCCATGTTAT
>DAOSIN010000284.1:0-3302 GCA_035366675.1 Salinivirgaceae bacterium
GCGGTGCATGACCCTGTCAGGGCAATGAATGCGGTAAGAAAGGAGCTGTGTCATGAGCGGCGATTTTTTTGGATTATGTTGTGCTGTGTCCTTCTTGTTTTGTTGATTTCGGGGAAATAGGTTTAGGTTGAAGCTTTAACCTCTAATGCTCAGGCAGGAACCAGGAAAAATATTCTTTGTAATTAACCACATAAGGTATTGTTAAGAATATGGTGGTTATGATCAATACGGAGCATCGACAATAATTTTCGTTAATAGACCCGTGTAAGGCGTGCCTAATTCCCCGGACTTGTAGAATAAGAAATAAAGGTTCCAGACGGGTCACTACTCACGATTGCAGAGCCTCTAGTAGCGTTTCTAAAACTTCTACTAAATGGATTGTCCCGGCAGGCATATAGAGTGACAATACTGAGGCCATTGGTGGCGGCCATTTCATCCCTAAGGATGGTTTGCGAATCCGCTCAAAATTATATGGACAATAGATCTCAGGGTACATTAATGTGGCCATAATAACCTAGTCTGCTTAGTTAATCCTGACTCTCAAGTTTCTATATTTGCAGTTTTCTAATTTTCTCAGAAGATTCTTTAGAAATTCTTGTGGAGATTCCTTTCAATTTTTCATCAAATATGGCATCCGTATAGCTCTCAATCGCCTTTTCGTACTGTCGTCTTTTCTCATACTCTTGGCCATAATTGAAGTAGTGAACTTCAAGACTCTGATATTGCCTTAGGATTTGTTGTCCAAGTTCACTAATTTTTGAATTTGCTAATTCATCCAGAACTTCCGCCTCTGTTGGAAGTTCTAGTTTTTTATAGGGTATCTGAGCAACGGCCACGCCATCCTGATAACTGTTTTCCTTGGTCAATTTTCCTGTTAGAGTATTTGAACGAATGGTTTCTCCCGTCTCAGTATCGATCATCCGATAAGAAAATTCAAACATCGCATTGATCTTTGCAGTACCATATTTGTAAGCAAGAAATTGGTAATTTTTTTTCTTAATTATTCTGGGCGGTGCAGCTCTTAACTCTTCCGCTGTTGGTCTTGGATGCAACAAGAGCCAGTCTGAAAAGTCAGGGTTACGTATATCTTCTTCTGCAACGAGTACCTTAACTTGACCGTAGCTGGGATTGTCTTTGAATTCTGATGAAAAAATCAAAACATCTCCGATTATTAATGTGTCAATTCCCTTCTCTCTTCCCACTTTCAGGGCCGATTTTAAATCAAAGGACCCTGTCTCCTCAAATTGCATTTCTTTCAATAAAGCCTGCAGATTTTCACGCTCAATAATCCGAAGATCGACCCCTGCGTGTATATGGAGGTATGTCAATAACTTGTTGGCGGCTATTTTTCCCACATCTTTATTGTTACGGGGACTGTTAAAATCAAAAACGGCAATAGATTTTCTGATTCGTCTGACAATTTGATCCTTGGTTTCCAATAGCTTTGGATGCAAATCCGGATAATCCGGATTTACTGCTTCTGCCTTTTGGAGCCAGATTAACGCGTTTCCCCACATCTCCCGTTGCAAATATTTTTCTGCTCTTTCTATTTCATACGGGATATTCTTTGGCAATCTAACTGTTGCGACATTTACACTCTCTTTTCCGGTAGAGGTAGCCATGGGAGATTTATTTGTCGTATGTGATTCCCGCTGTCCAGAAGCCAATTTTCGTTTTTCATAATAGGCGCTAGCAGATGTTACACCAGTTGCTGGTGATTCATCTCTCGCTGTTGTCGTCTTCCCCGATCGGGGCACAAAATAAAATTCTCCTTCAAGAGAGGACAATTCCCAGGGGATCTGTCCGGTTTCTTTTCGAAGTTTCTGGCGAACCTTCATAAATACCTTCCCGAGAGTTACGCCCGGCTCTCCCATATACTGAAGAAGAGCCTTTGTGTATGGACTGTTTCGTCCCTCTCCATCGTGTGCGACTTGGCCGGCGGCAGTGGAGTATGATATAAAAGTTCCAGTAGGTGCATTATTGACAATGGCCAAGCCGCGAGAGGCGCTACGGAAACTTTTACTAAAGGGGTTGTCACGACAGGCATCCAACAATACAATATTCAGTTCGTTATTGGCATTTCCCATCTCGTCAAGAATCCGTCCCGCATCGACTGCCTTATAGCGGGTATCCGATTCCTTCTTAATCTTCGCCCCTATAGGAATGAGATAGTTGATGCCGTTCACCTGAACCCCGTGTCCGGCATAATAGAACAGACCCACGCCGCCTTTTTTCAGTCGATTTCCGAAATCTTCAATAGCAACTTCCATTGTTTCAAGATTGGCATTCTTCTTCAGAATGACCCTGAAGCCAAGTTTCTGGAGAGCTACGGCCATATCTGTTGCATCATTCACTGGATTCTTTAGTGGGCCTGAACTATAGGCGCCGTTGCCTATTACCAAGGCCGTGCGCTGTTCTAAGGCTGCCAGTAATGAAGCTGGATTGAATAATGTGAGTATAGTCAGGATAAGGACGATTCTGAAAGGCATGGTATGCACAGTATTATTTCCCTTTTTTGATGGTAGTTGCTCTTATATATATAAAACCAAATCAAATAGCAATATGTCGATAATTAACGATTAAATTATTTAATAAAGCTGAAGAACTTGACTATCACCATTTCAGGAAGGATTGGGAAACGCCTTCTTCAGCACAACCCGTGCTCCATCAATTGCATTGTACGACCGGCATTCAATGTTTCGCTTAAGATATCAAGAAGCAACGCTTTGCAGATGTTGCCGATGAGCAGCAGCACATCCATTTTCCCCGGTCTTGCCTGAACTGTACAGGTTGAAAGCTGCTACCTAAACCCATTTCCCAAAAATCACGAGTACAGGAAGAAGTATGCAAGAATCGGATGAACCAAAAAAAACTGTCTTGACAAATGGGTCCACCTTAAACAGTGACTCTAAAACCTCCATCTATGAGACCTCATCTTTTTCCCTTATTCTACCTTACCCACTCAGTTTGAGAAAGAGCCATATATCCCCTCTTTCAGCAGAGCCAGAAGCATGCATAGGATGTATTTACGCTGGAATCATGCCACTGTAGCAGGCACTGGAAGCATGTGGGAGATAAAAGACCAAGGGGACGCAATGGTCATGGATACACCCGTTTTCTCTGTAGCGCGGCAATAGCGCCCTGGAGGATATAAACATGGCTGTATTTTTATCAAAGTGGGGAGAGAGTGGGGAGAGAATTGCCGGACAAGAAAAAAGGGGTTAAGGATGAACTCCGTAACCCCTTGATTTCACTGGAGCCGATGGGCAGGTTCGAACTGCCGACCTGCTGATTACGAATCA
>DAOSIN010000285.1:0-3299 GCA_035366675.1 Salinivirgaceae bacterium
TCTGTTTATGAAAATTCCTACCAATACTTTGTTGCCTGTCGATGAGCTTATTAGATTGTTGTCATTAACAGGAGATGATTCCAATAACCTAATTAATTATGCTAATGAGGTCAAACTCAACTCAATAGGCAACACGGTCTATTTTCGCGGATTAATAGAATTTTCAAATCGTTGCACAAAAAACTGCTTTTATTGTGGTATCAGGGCGGGCAATTCAGATTTAGATAGATACGACTTAACCGATAATGATATTCTTGATGCAGCACGATTTGCATACGACAATCGTTACGGGTCAATTGCCTTGCAAGGAGGCGAGCGTTCAGACGCAACCTTTGTTAAGCGTATAGATATATTGGTGAAAAAAATTAAGCAACTATCAAATAATCAACTTGGTATAACTCTTTCACTTGGCGAGCAAACTAAAGAGACTTACCAAAGATGGTTCGAGAGTGGTGCACACAGATATTTGTTAAGAGTCGAGACATCTAATCGTGAGTTGTATTCCAAAATACACCCACAAGACCGTTTTCACAATTTCGATAACCGTTTGGAAGCTCTCTATAGAATTAAAGAGGTTGGTTATCAGACAGGTACAGGCGTTATGATAGGTCTTCCTTATCAAACCTTAACCGACTTGGCAAACGACCTGATATTTATGAAAACGTTTGATATTCATATGGTTGGCATGGGACCGTTTATCGAACATCACAGCACACCGTTTCACTATGTCGAGGGGTTAATGCCATTAAAAGAGCGTTTTGAGTTGACTTTGAGAATGTTAGCACTACTTCGTATAATGATGCCAGAAATCAATATGGTGGCTTCAACAGCTATGCAGGCAATTGACCCCATGGGGCGTGAGAAGGCTTTGTTAGCAGGAGCAAACATTCTAATGCCAAATATAACGCCGGGAATGTATCGTGACAGTTACAAGCTGTATGAGAATAAGCCCAGCACAAACGAAGATGCCGAGGAGTCCTTACGCTACATAGAAAGTCAAGTAGCGAAAGTAGGTTGTAAAGTCGGATATGATGAATGGGGCGATTCGAAACATTTTTATGCTCTGAAAGGAGAGTGATACCGCACCAACTGTCATTGAGTTCATCGAAGTGACCATCCATCAGTAAACAAATAACCGTTAAAGATTATCAGATAAAGAGTTTTTTATTACGTCAGAAAAGTTTATACGATCAAAACTTAAAAACACTGCTGTAGCAATTACGAATTAAATCAAAATAGCTACATTTGCAAATATCTTTGTAACGTAGAAATAAATTGACACTCGCAGTATCTAATATAGCAAAATCATTTGGAGATAATAAAGTCCTTGTTGATGTTTCGTTTGAACTTCACGCTGGGCAGATTGCTATATTGATGGGAGCCAACGGCTCAGGAAAGACAACACTTTTCAATATTATTTCAGGTTTTTTGAAACAAGACCGTGGACTTGTGAGCGTAAACGAAAAAAACGTAAACAACATACCTGCGTACAAAATCAACCGTTTGGGTATTACTCGAACTTTTCAGGATATGCGTTTAATAGGCAACCTTACGGTAAAACAAAACCTAATGTTAGCTTTTCCGCAGCAAGAGGGGGAGAAGTGGTGGAAAACACTTTTGCAAAACAAAGGCATAAAACGTGAGCAGGAAGAAAACAGCCATAAAGCCGATGAGATACTAAAAACCTGTTTTATTGATAATGTAACCGATAGTAAAGCCTCCGAAATTTCTTATGGACAGCAAAAGTTGCTCAACTTGGCTTGTTGTATGGCTAACGAACCGCAATACTTACTGCTTGATGAACCCGTTGCAGGTGTAAATATGGCTTATAGAGAAAAACTGACCCAAGTAATTCGCAAGCTAAAAGCCGAAAACAAAGCTTTGTTGATTATTGAACATAATACCGACTTTATTCAAGCCGTAGCCGATCGAATTTTCTTTTTAAACAATGGATGGATAACAGAGTTTGAAAACTACGAAACACTAAAACAAAACACCCAAGTGCAAAACGCGTATATATGAGTTTACTGAAAATTGAAAATATAAACACAGGTTACGACAAAAAGCAAGTTTTGTTTGATATCTCGTTGCAAATATCGCAAGGCGAAACAGTGTTGTTGGTTGGTGGTAATGGTTCTGGGAAAAGCACCTTGTTAAAAGCCATTTACGGCTTATTGCCTTTGTGGAGTGGAAATATTTACTACGATAACGAACTTATTCAAACATCTAACTCAAAGATTAACACGCCTCGGTACTCTGCACTTATTTCTCGACACTTAGTATATATTCCGCAAAAAAACGAGCTTTTTGCCGATATGAGCGTAGCCGAAAATCTAAGAATGAGTTTGCTACACCTTAACGACAAACACGAAACCGAAAGCCGAGTAACAAAGCTAATGGACGAGATACCAATCTTAAAAAACAGATACCGCCAGACAGCCGACCGTCTAAGCGGAGGCGAAGCCAAACTGCTTAGCTTGGGAATGGCTATGGTAAACCGCCCAAAACTGCTACTTTACGATGAACCGTTATCAGGTTTAAGCGGTAAAAATATAAGCATAGTGTTAAAATATATAGAGCAGTTAAAACGGAGCGGTACAACACTTGTATTGGTGGAACATAAAATAAAAGAACTATTCGAGTATGCAGATAGGATAATAGGATTAAAATTAGGATATTTGCATACTGAAAATTTAGATACATTGGATAACATTAAAACATTTATGATATGAAAAAGAAAGCGTTATTATGGGTATTGTTAGCAATCGTGGTGATTGTTAGCGGATATTTTTTGTGGAAAGGCTCGTCCACCAAGAGTGATGACTCAATTATGATTGGAGTGATATTGCCATTGACAGGTCCTGTTGCTGAGCCAGGACAAAATGCATTACGCGGAATTCAAACAGCAACGGACATATTTAACGCAGATGTTAACAATAGTAAAAAAATAAAACTAATTATTGAAGACTCCAAATCTGAACCCAAAACCGGCGTTTCTTCAATAAATAAACTAATTTTTACCGATAATATAAAAATAGTTATTGGTGATATTATGAGTTCTGTGTTTTTGGCTTGTGCACCAATTGCAGAGAAAAATAAAATTGTAACAATATCTCCAGGGGCATCAGCTCCAGAGGTTAAAAATGCTGGTGATTATATTTTTAGAAATTATTTGTCTGACGATTTTGATGGAAAAGTAATGGCTAATTATTTAGTCAGTAAGGAAAGAATTAAAAATGTAGGAATTATTTCTGTATAATGATAAAGACTATACGACTTAAAGGATGTGAATTATGAAA
>DAOSIN010000286.1:0-3284 GCA_035366675.1 Salinivirgaceae bacterium
ACCTGCGTCGTGGAAATTATCAAGTAACTGTTTTGTGCCCTTTTCTGTTATTATCCTAACAATGTGTATTCCCATTGCTAACTTCTCTTCCAAGAGAATCCCTATGTAGTTTCCGGCAGCAAATCCGGCTGCATAACCGAGATAGCAACTCCAATTATTTAGGTTTTTCATTATCTCGCCAATTGCTAAAATCCAGATTAAAACCTCGAAAAATCCCATTATGGGTGCGGTCTTTTTAAATCCTTTCGACAGGAAAATAATCCGTAGTGTACCTATACTAACATCGATAACGCGTGCCATAAATATAAGAAGTGGCAACACGACATAAGAAAATAAGTTTGAATCGTAAAATGAGTCCATGTCATAATAAATTTATCGTACAGTATCAAAATAGTATTCTCGTTTATCAAATTTCAGGTCTTGTAAAATACTTGATTTAACTCCAATTGTAAAGAAATAGCTTTGTCGTTCTCCAAATGGAACCCATTCGAAGCGCATTATCCAACAGTGTAAATCCCTTGTTATTCCTAAATTTGTCAGTGATATTTGCTTTCTTTCAACATCATATCCTGTTGAATAGCTTATTTTCCATTTGTTGGTTACGCTAAAGTCTCCCGAAACGTTAATAGTCTGAACAACACGTTTTTCTGAATAGGGCTTTGAGTATGTGTATGAGTATCCAACGCTAATTGACCAAGGTATATCAAAATAGTTATAATAATAGTTGTAATCGTATGGATCTAAATCAACTCGTTGGCTTTTGTCGCCGAATGATGTCGAATTTAGATTAAAATTTGCTGTAAAATTTACAGATGTCAGTCGTCCTAGCTTTTTATCAACTTTGTATTGAAACCTGTTGATACGCCGCATAGAAACCTCGTCAAATGTGTACCAATCCATGTTTCCACTTAAATTAAAATTCAAAAAATCGAACAGTTTTGTTCGGGCATTAAAACTAAGTGGCGACCAGTTGAGACTGTCTATAGCAGCGTTGTAGCTTGTTGATAGTCCAATAGCATCGAATATAGTGATTTTTTTTGAATCATTCAGAGAGTCTTTTCTGGTTCTAACTTTCATCTCAACATTGTTATTGAGGCTGAACGAAATAGATTTTGATTCTCCAACCGATGGGCTTCCGAAAATACTACCTGCATACCTATTATAATTTAAAGCCGCAATAGTGTCATGATTGTAATATCCGTACTTTTGCTCGCCAAAATCGGGCTTATACGATAACGAAATTGATGGTTTGTGCACAACTCTTATAGCTTTTACGGGCAGTTTTGGATGAAATTTGAACATACCATATATCATGGTACTCATGCTTACTGATGTGCTATAATCCCAAACGCGATAAAAACCTTTTGCAGTGTCGGCAATAACGGTGTCTTGTATAGGAGGGTCTATCACTAAGGTGTCATGCATTGTTCCCCTGATAAATCTCTTGTTAAACTGCTCAAAATACCAACGTTCTTTGTATGTTGCTTGTGGAGTAATATTTATATGTTTTAACAATTTTAGTGATGCATTTGAGTTTATGTTGTGATTAACACCATATTTGAATTTATCGTTCATTCTATTGGTAAAAAAGTCGCGTTCGTGCATTTTTGCAGTGTTTTGTAAGTTAGCATTGTAGGTTATCCCAATTGTTTCATACCATTTTTGTTTTCCAACTCTCTCTTTTCGCGCGAAAGGGGTTTGTCTGGTCATATTAAGTGTTGCTGTTGGCAGAGTGAGTGTAACACTTGTATCAATTGTATTTAAAACGTGTTTAGCATTAGCCGAAAGTGAAAAAGGGGTGCCTGAAAATGTCCTCTGATATGAGATATCGCTCGAAACGGTATTTTGAATATAGTTGTTAAGGTTCGTAGAGTAGATGTTTGATGAGGTTGACCTGAGGTTAACATTAGCTCCAAAACGTTGGTAAGGGTTGGCTTTTGGGTCTTGGTTGTGGTTCCATGTAAATACGTATGCATCACGTACTTGTCTATCAGATGTTCCTTTTTCGCCTATTACAATTTTCTCGGTTTTGAACGCCAAAAGTCCTCCAAATTTGTAACGTAGTTTATATCTTGATCTTGCCTCCAAATCCCACGAGCCTTTTGTATAAATCGAGCCTAAAATTCTAAAGTCGAAATAATCGGTGCCCGCCCAATAATATCCGCCATTGGTAAGATAAAAGCCTCTTTCGCGACTATCACCATAAGATGGAATAATAATTCCTGATGCCTTTTCTTTTGTAAATGGAAAATAACCAAAGGGAATTGCAATGGGCGTAGGAACATCTTCAATAACTAAATAGGCGGGTCCGGCGACAATCTTTTCATTCTGTATAACCCGAGCTTTTGTCAAAGCTATATAAAAATGCGGATGTTCGTTTTCGCAGGTAGTATATTTGCCCTTTTTTATATCAATGATATCGGCAGAGTGTTTTTTTGTAGTAGAACTATGCAAAAAACCTCCATCTTGTTCTGTTACAACATCATGAATTAGCCCTTTTTTAGTATTGAAGTTATATCTTATAGAGTAAGCCTCGAATTGGTCCGAGCCCTCTTTAAATATTGGGAAACCAGACATTTGCCCCGTACTGTCTGGTTTACAAGTTGCAAATACCTCTTTTTTTTCGAAATCAATTTCAATATAATCGGCTGTTAACTCCATATTTTGATAAGAAACCTTTGCATTACCAATTAAAACCTCCTTTTTTTTCTTGATAAAAACTTTAATTGTATCTTGAGCTTGATAATCTATTGGCATATCAAGCATAGATTTGCTTTTTTTCTGTACAGCAGGTTGAGGCTTATCAATGGACTCATCTTGAGACCACAATAATTCTATTGAAAATGTTAAGAATAGTAAAAGTAATATGTAAAAATATCGATTCACTTATGAAAAACGATTAATAAATTATACTTTTGTATTTTATAACGTTGGATCTGTAAACTTATCCTAATATAGTTAACAATAAAAAGTATAATATTGAGTTTCAAATCTATACAGTTTTAAAACATTAAAACCAAACGCACATGGAAACATGCTCGTCAAATTTCGTGTCAAAACTAACGAAATTCTTGCTAAGAATACCAACCCTTTCAATATTGTCTCGATTTTTTTTATTATTAATCGTATTTTCGTTGGTGTCGCAGAATGTAGTTTCTCAAAATAAAAAAGGTAAGCAGTCATTTACCGTTGTGATTGACCCCGGACATGGAGGTAAAGACTCTGGTGCTTTGGGCTCCTTTACACAAGAAAAAGGTATTGTCCTTAGGTTAGCATTAAAGTTA
>DAOSIN010000287.1:0-3267 GCA_035366675.1 Salinivirgaceae bacterium
TCCTGCGAAAACATTTGAATCATACCCAAAACACACTCTAAGAGTTTCGTTTGATTTGCCTACCAACATTGAAAAAGGCACTTATGCTTTGGCTGCAATTTTAGATTATGGAAGTGCTTCAACACTCGAAGGCACTCAAATCGTAATTGAATATTAGCCGGTTATGTTGTTTTTAAATAGCAAATGATAGTTCTGAAATATCATAGAGTGTACATATTATTTTTGTTATTGATATTTTTTTGTGGTGTTAATTTTATTGTTGCTCAGGATACAGTTCGCAGCTATTATCCAAATGGTAGAATAAAGGAGGTTTACGCAGTAAATATTGTTGGTAAAGACACCATTAAATCGGGACATTATACTTTTTTTTATCAAAATGGGATTCCATATCAAACGGGTAATTTCAAAAACAATTTTCTAGACTCGGTTTGGGATATTAACTACCCGAACGGACTGATAAAATCGAAATATACCTATTTTATGGGTGTGTTGAATGGTCCTTTCTCTCATTATTACGACAACAAACAAATATACCAATCAGGAACGTACAGTTCGGGTCAACTCACTGACAGTCTGTTGGTTTACAATAGCGATGGTAGTTTGAATAAGGTTGAAGAGTACAAAAACAATATGGTTTTTGGATATTGCAGATATTACTATATAAACGGAAATTTAAGAGAAATTTCTTACCGCGAGAATGACATCATAAAAGGATTTTGTGAATATTATCACGAAAACGGCGTATTGAACTATAAAGGAGAACGTTACGACCAGTGTTGGAATGATAAATTAGAGGTGTACAATAAAGATGGAAACTTACAAAGAGTCGGATTTTACCACGATTGTAAATTGCGGGGTGATTTGGTAGTTTTTCACCCTAATGGCAAAGACACTCTATCTATTGTGAACTACGTAAATGGCAAAGAGAACGGCACAATGGTTACATATTTCGAAAACGGAAATGTAAGAGAGTTAGTTGAATATAAAGACGGCACCCGACAAGGAACAGCAGAAGTTTTTTATGATAATGGCAATAGATATGTTGTAGGACAATATAACAATGGTGAATACGACGGCAATTGGACTATTT
Organism: Salinivirgaceae bacterium; assembly: GCA_035366675.1. Lineage (GTDB taxonomy): Bacteria > Bacteroidota > Bacteroidia > Bacteroidales > Salinivirgaceae > JAAYQU01. Next base: position 1,091 of record DAOSIN010000287.1, read on the forward strand.
ATCACCCTAACGGAATAGTCAAACAGTCAGGCGATTATAAAAACGGTAAAGCACGTGGCAATTGGTTTTTTTATTACCAATCGGGAGGAGCCTCAATGTCAGGCAACTATATAAATGATAGCCGACAAGGTTTTTGGACAGAATTTTCAGAACAAGGCGAAGTAATAAATAGAGCCCTGTTTATTAACGATGAAATAATTCTACAGCAATCGTTTCTAAATCAACCAACTATTGAACAAGACTTATTTATTCTCGAAACTGAATGAAACTGGTTTTAGTGTATATCCTTTTGCTTTAAGCAAATCTATTAACCCCTCTTCGCCAAACAGGTGAGCTGCGCCGACAGCACAAAATACGCTACCTTCTTTCAGTAATGGTTCTAACCTCTCTGCCATTATGTGATTGCGTTTGTTAAGCAGTACTTCCATAAATTCTTCGGGGATTGATGGATCTTTCGTTAGTTCTATTAAGCTGTCTGCCTCCATGTTTAGATATGAACTTAACAAGTTGTCAAACATATCGGCAATGTCAACGGTGTCGGTTAAACTTTCTAATAACATTCGTGCTTGTTCAGAATATGACAGCATATCAACTAATTCCATTTGCTCGGTAAATGTCTCTAATCCAACCACTCGTTTATTGTCCTTTCTCCCATATTGTATAAAATGTAGATCAAGGGGAACAGGAAAATCTTTTGGCACTAATGCTTGAACAACATTCGCACTTAGAAAAAATGGTTTTAATTGCTGTGCGGTAGTTAATGATACGCCGGTAATCTCAATATATTTCTCTTCCAATAAAGCATACTCTTCAGGAGAAAGAAGTTGATCTAATGTACTGTCTTTCATCATCATTGCTTGTATAGTTGATGTGGGGTCAATTTTGTCAAGTTCAAGTTCGACAGCTATTATCGCACTGTTTTTTAATATATCTTCGACAGTTTTTCCATATTGAAAGACACGCTTGTCTTGAATATGAATAGTTCCGTACAAGTGAGATTTATGTTCCAATCCGTTGCCCGATATCTCCCAAAGTATCGAGTTGTTGGGGTTACTTTTATCTGTTTGTTTACTTGTTCCTGCACTCTTGCAAGAGTTTAAAACAAATACAAATCCAAAAAAGTTTAGAATAATAATAATGCGAGTCATAATAGTTAAGTTTTTTTGCAAATATATACTAAAATTAGAAATTAGAAATTAGAAATTAGAAATAGGAAGTCGGAAGACCGAAGTCAAAAATCCCAATAAATCCGAAATTCGTTTAATCTGTGTGTACTGTGTGTTCCAATATCCGAAATCCGAAATCTGCCTTCCGAAATCCGCCTTCCGAAATCCGAAATCCGAAATCGTTCACTCAAAGTCCCAGTCAATAGGAGTTTTCCCCTGCTTTACCAATAGTTCATTTTTTTTTGAAAAATGCTTGCACCCAAAAAATCCGCGATGTACTGAAAGAGGCGAGGGGTGTGGTGCCTTTAATATATGGTGTTTCGATGTGTCAATTATCTGCTCCTTTGCTTGGGCATATGCACCCCAAAGAATAAAAATCAGACCCGATTTTTGTTCAGAAAGTTTTTCAATAGCAGCATTAGTAAAAGTTTCCCAACCTCTGTTTTGGTGTGAGCCTGCCATATTTGCTCTAACAGTAAGCGTGGCGTTTAGCAATAGTACCCCCTGTTTTGCCCATTTTTCAAGATTTCCATGTTTTGCAATTGGTATTCCTAAATCTGTATTCAGCTCCTTGCAAATATTTAGTAGCGAGGGTGGCTTCTGAACCCCTTTTGGCACCGAAAAGCATAAACCATGAGCTTGTCCCGCCCCGTGATATGGATCTTGTCCTAATATCACAACTTTAACATTGTCAAAGGGAGTCACGTCAAAAGCGGCGAATATTCTGCTACCAGGCGGATATACAGTATATTTTGATTTTTCTGCAACTAAGAAACTCTTTAATTCTTGAAAATACGGCTTGTTAAATTCATCTTCTAAAACCGTTTTCCAACTCTCATCAATTTTTGGATTAATTTTGTTTGACATAGCTTAAGGTAAGTTAGGTGTGTAAAAAAGACAGCTAAATTCTATTTGTAAACTCATTTTTTTTGTTTACAAATTTATAGAAAATCTCGAATATTTTTGCTAAATTTATACTTTCATAATGATTTCACACGTTATCATTACTAA
>DAOSIN010000288.1:0-3262 GCA_035366675.1 Salinivirgaceae bacterium
CTCGGCTACTTGACCATAACTTGATGAAAAAAGAACTCCATAAAAAACGCTATCAAAAATATTGCCCATTGCTCCCGCCAAGACAAGCGAAACGCCTACAATAACACCTTTTGGAGCGTTGTGTTTTTTAATCAAATAGTTCAAATACCATAATATACCAACAACGGCGGCGATTCTTATTAACGTTAAAACTATTTTCCCGAAAGTTCCGCCGAATGCCATTCCAAAAGCCATTCCGGGATTTTCCGTAAAATGTATCAAAAACCAATTTCCAAAAACCGAGAACTCCTGCCCAATAACCATATTTGTTTTAACCAAGATTTTCGACACCTGATCGATTATCAATGTGGCTGAAACAACTAATATTATAAGGTTTTTTGGTTTTTTAAAGTTTAACTTCATAGAATCACAACAAATCTACATGCCTTACAATCATCTACTTGTATATCAAGTTTTGATTGGCATGTAAGTTTAAAACAAGTTTATTCACAACAATATTAGTTTCTGTTTTGGGCATTTTTTGCTTCAATGCTCAATGTTGCGTGTGGCACAGCCATTAGACGTTCCTTTGGAATTAGTTTTCCTGTCTCTCTGCAAACACCGTATGTTTTGTTTTCAATACGCACTAAAGCGGCTTTTAAATGCTGAATAAACTGCAGTTGTCGTTGTGCTAATCTGCTTGTCTCTTCTTTCGACAGAACAGCTGCCCCTTCTTCAAGCACTTTAAACGTTGGAGATGTATCTTGTGTGTCATTTCCATCGTTATGTGCAAGAGAATCACGTAATATTTCGTAATCGTGCTGAGCCTGTTCTAACTTTTTTAGAATAACTTCCTTAAACTCGGCAAGTTCTTCTTCGGAGTATCTTGTTTTCTCGCTCATTGCCCTTCCTCCTATTTTTTAGTTAACTTTTTCAATTAATATTTGAGTTGTCAAATCTTCTTCCAACTCTACATCTTTAGCATCTTCAACTTCTTGATCATCAAAAAGTACTATTTCTGCTGCTAAGACTTGCGTTGAAATATATTCACTATGATTATTTACAGCCGTATCTATTAGTTTGTGACGACGAATATACAACTTTATTTTATCAGTCACATCTAAACCACTATCTTTTCGCATGTTTTGGATACGATTAATCAACTCTCGTGCTATTCCTTCATATCTAAGCTCTTCGCTTATCTGAATATCTAAGGCTACTGTAAGCTGACCTTCCGACGATACTGCCAATCCGGGAATATCTTCCGAAACTATCTCAACATCGTCAATTCCGATTTCAAACTCTCCTGACGCTCCTTGCAAAACAATTTTGTTTTCAGCTTCAATCTGATTGATTTGCTTTTGTGTCATTGCTGTGATTGTAGCTGCAACATCTTTCATTTGCTTGCCAAAGCGAGGTCCGAGCGTTTTAAAATTTGGTTTTACTTTTTTAACCAAAATATCGTCTGAACTTGAGATATACTCAATTTCCTTAATATTTACCTCCGATAGTATGATGTTTTCAACCTCTGCGATATCATTTTTCATGCGCTCATCGAGTACAGGTATCAATATTTTTTGTAGCGGTTGGCGAACGCGTATATTGACTTTTCTTCTTAGACCCAAAATCATTGAAGATATCCGTTGAGCCAATTTCATTTTGCGCTCCAAGTCGGTATTAATCACTGAATCATCCGCTTTTGGGAAATATGACAGGTGTACGCTTTGTGATTCTTTGCCTGTATTAGTTAAATCGCGGAATAGTCTGTCTGAGAAAAATGGCGCGATAGGTGCCGACAATTGAGCAATTACCTTTAAACAGGTATATAGTGTTTGGTATGCTGCAATTTTATCAGCGTTGTACTCTCCGCCCCAGAAACGTTTTCTGTTCAATCGAACGTACCAGTTGCTTAAATCTTCATCAACGAAATTGGCTATCAGGCGTCCGGCACGTGTTGGCTCGTAGGTGTCGTATAACTCTGTAACCTCTTTGATTAGAGAATTTAATCCGCTTAATACCCAACGGTCAATTTCCGGACGATTTGCAACAGGTATTTGCTCTTCCTTGTTTGCAAAGCCATCGACATTGGCATATAGCGCAAAGAATGAGTATGTATTATAAAGTGTACCAAAAAACTTGCGACTTACCTCTACAACTCCCTCAATATCAAACTTTAAGTTATCCCAAGGCTGCGAGTTTGTTATCATGTACCAGCGTAACGGGTCGGCTCCATACTGTTCCATAACCATAAACGGGTCAACGGCATTACCAAGTCGCTTGGACATTTTATTTCCATTTTTATCTAACACCAAACCGTTGCTGACAATGTTTTTGAACGATACGCTATCGCTTATAATAGTGGCGATTGCGTGAAGCGTAAAAAACCAACCACGTGTTTGGTCAACGCCTTCGGCTATAAAATCTGCCGGAAATAGTTTGTCGAAATTCTCCCTGTTTTCAAATGGATAGTGCCACTGTGCATAAGGCATTGCGCCCGAATCGAACCAAACGTCTATCAAGTCTAACTCGCGTTGCATTGGTTGCCCTGTTTCGCTTACCAACAAAATATCATCGACAAATGGGCGGTGAAGGTCTATTTTTTCGTAGTTCTCTTTAGAGTAATCGCCAACGGTAAATCCTTTTAACGGATTCTCTTTCATAACACCCTTAGTAACAGCCTTTTCTATTTCTGAATACAACTCCTCAACAGAGCCAATACATTTAATCTCTTTCCTGTCGGCTGACATCCAGATAGGTAGCGGTGTTCCCCAGTAACGAGAACGCGAAAGGTTCCAATCGACTAGGTTTTCTAACCATTTACCGAAACGTCCCTCGCCTGTAGATTGCGGTTTCCAGTTGATTGTCTTGTTCAACTCAATCATTCTGTCCTTTACCGCGGTACTCTTAATAAACCAAGAGTCAAGAGGATAGTACAGAATAGGTTTGTCCGTACGCCAGCAGTGTGGATAGTTGTGGACATATTTCTCTATTCTAAATGCCTTATTCTCTTTTTTAAGCATTACGCTTAGATCAATATCGGTATTTTCTTCCGACTTTCCATCCCATGCAGGGTCGTATTCGTTTTTAACATATCGTCCGGCAAAATCGCGATATGTGTTTTTATCGACATATTTTTTTACAAAATCGTCGTCTAAATCCTCAATGCGATAGAATCTCCCTTTTCTGTCAACCATTGGTTCGGGGGCTAACGCTTTGTCTCTCAATATCAAAGGAGATATTCCGTACTGTTTGGCTACGCGGTCGTCGTCGGCACCGAAAGTTG
>DAOSIN010000289.1:0-3261 GCA_035366675.1 Salinivirgaceae bacterium
CTTGATCGTTTTTTTCTTTATGTTAATTACAACAACTATAGTTTTATGTAAACAGAAACCACAATTAAAAAAATACTTTCTTCTTATTATCTGGTTAGTTGTTTATATAACGACATTTGTTTATTCTCGAACAGTATCGTCTGTTATGCAACATAGTGTTTTGTTGTTCGTCACAGCTCTTTTAGTTATTTTTATTAGCATGGGTATCGATCTAATAAAAAACTTAAGGGTTCAATTATCAATAATTATTGTAACTCTGTTTCTTGGTTCAATAAGCCTTATACATAACCGTCAATACTACAATCTGATTACAAATGGATTATTCCAAAAATCTAAAGATTGTCAATGTGAACAGTATCAAAAAGCTGATAACAAGAAGATTTTATTTGTATCAAATCACTCGTATATTCCTAATGATTTAAGAGTTGATACATGTTCAGATAAAGTGCTTTACATAGCTCCTAACAATCTTACAGAACTAAATGATAATTTAAAAAGCGGTGTTTTTAATTCTGTTGGCTATATGCAAAATGTTGTATTACCCGGCGCTTTAGCAATGATAAAATCATATTACCCTGCTCATCTAATAGCTAATAAATATGATAGAGGAGAATTCCATTTCTTCTCTTCATCTGGAGATAGTAAAATTGCAGAATGGGATACAATTGTCAGTAAATCATACGATTATGAAGGTAATGATGAGTTTCTTAATATTATTGATATGAAACTTGATACATTAAACCTAAAGAGCTGGTCTGAAATCGATATTGTTTTTAAACTTAGCGTTGACTCTCTATGGGATAATGTGATGTTGGTTACAGATTTAAACGATAACGACAAAACAATTGATTGGCGATCGACTAATATAAAAACGTGTGTATCTGAAAATGAAAAAGTTATCTCACTGTTTCACACCGTGCCACTTCTCGAAATAAAGGTAAATTTCAAAGAACACAACATAAAATCATACATATATAATCCTGAATTAAAACATTTTAAGGCTATTGAAGCTCTTGTAATGATACGCAAATCAAACCGATTACGATATGCCCTTATTGGTGATATTCCAAAAGAATAATTAAAAGCGATTAACAATGAATTAACTGAATGTCAAGGTGTTGTAGAGACGGAGCATGCTCCGTCTCTACGTTAAAAACGTTACCCATATTCAATTAGCAATGAACAATTTGTGAATTACGTATGGAAACACGGACAATGAAGATTTAGCATATAATACAAATTTTCTATGTTTGATTAAAAAGGCAAAGCCAACCATCTTATAACAAGAGTGTCGGCTTTACTCATTAGCTTCTGAATATACTCAAATAGATTTCTCTACCATGCGAATATTGGTCTATCGCTCATCATTTTATGAACCTCTTGGCGTACTTTCTCGATTTCTGTTTTGTTGTCAATATTTGAAATAACGCGGTCAATGAATTCAACGATGGTTTCCATATCGGCTTCTTTCAGTCCTCGTGTGGTAATTGCAGATGTTCCTACTCTGAAACCACTTGTTTGGAAAGGAGAACGGCTGTCAAACGGAACCATATTTTTATTTATGGTAATATCAGCATCTTCCAATATACTTTCAACTTTTCTTCCAGTGATATCGGGGAATTTTGTTCTCAAATCTATCAGCATACTGTGGTTGTCTGTTCCTCCGCTAATAACTTTGTATCCTCGCTTAATAAACGCTTCAGCCATTACTGTTGCGTTCTTTTTAACTTGTTGTTGATACTGTTTATACTCTGGTTGTAAAGCTTCGCCAAATGCAACTGCTTTTGCTGCAATTACGTGCTCAAGTGGACCTCCTTGTATGCCTGGGAATACTGCCGAGTCGATTAGTGACGACATCATTCTGATTTCTCCCTTTGCTGTTTTTTTACCAAATGGATTTTCAAAATCTTTACCTATCAGGATAATACCGCCTCGTGGTCCGCGCAATGTTTTGTGGGTTGTAGAAGTTACAATATGTGCGTATTTAACAGGATTTTCTAACAACCCTGCTGCAATTAAACCTGCTGGATGTGCCATGTCAACCATAAAAATAGCACCGATTTTGTCGGCTATTTCCCTCATGCGTTTGTAGTCCCATTCGCGTGAATAAGCTGATGCTCCACCTACAATCATCTTTGGTTTTTCTTTAAGAGCAAGCTTTTCCATGCCGTCATAATCAACTCTTCCGTCTGACTCTTTAACACTGTACGAAATAGCATTATACATTATTCCCGAGAAGTTTACAGGCGAGCCGTGCGATAGGTGTCCTCCGTGCGACAAGTCTAACCCCATGAAAGTATCACCTGGATTTAAAACAGTTACGAAAACTGCCATATTCGCCTGTGCACCCGAGTGAGGCTGAACGTTCGCATATTCAGCTCCGTAAATTTCTTTCAAGCGGTCAATTGCCAATTGTTCAGACTCGTCAACGTGCTGACAGCCACCATAGTAACGTCTTCCTGGATAGCCTTCTGCATATTTGTTGGTTAAACACGATCCCATAGCTTCCATTACTTGATCGCTAACAAAGTTCTCAGATGCAATTAGTTCGATACCATTTTTTTGACGTTGGTACTCTTTTTGGATAATTTCGAAAATTTTTGTGTCTCTTTTCATGTCAAAATTGTATTAAAATTTATATTACTTTATATAGACTGTTTTTACTCTTTTCCGATAACTTTTCCGATTATATATTTTTCTGGAACTAAGCCCCATGTTCTTGTATCATAAAAACGATCGCGATTATCACTTAAAACTATATAATAATTGTTTCTAACCGTGTATGAATTAACCATTTCTCCGTTAATAAAAATATCAAAATCGCGTGTCGCGTCTATCTTGTTTCCTTCATATTTTGAAACTATCTCTTCGTATCCTCTGATGGTCCTGTAATTAATTGGCACAGAAACACCTTTTCCAGGAACCTCAAAAGAGGGCTCTGTATTCCAACGATTCCAAAACCAATAATTACAATAGGGCCATATTTTTAAATATCTACCTGGAACTCTCGATTTTATCTTACGAGCATAACTTATCAACGTATCTTCATTAACCTCTTTTACTTTAGCTTTAGTCATAGGAATTTCCCATATTTCTATAGGATCATCATCAATGAAACCATACATCTTTTTATACTTAATGTTCATGTCCGTCTTTTGCCCTTCCCTGATATATTCTGAAAGTCCGTATTTATTGAAAAACGTTGAATCAAGCTTTACTCTGTCTTTAGCAACAACTCTATATCCGTGTTTTATTGTTGGT
>DAOSIN010000290.1:0-3260 GCA_035366675.1 Salinivirgaceae bacterium
GAAATTAGAAGTTTGAAAAATAATTAACAGGCTAAAAATCAGACAACTAAAGACAAAACAAGAAAATATAATTACTTTTAACTTTATAAATTTTTAACTTTTGTACAGACTCAATGCATTGCGTCTCAACTTTATAAACTTTATAAACTTTACAAACTTTTAACTCATAGAAGTGAAAATAGCAATAATAGGAACACGTGGAATACCAAACAATTACGGCGGATTTGAGCAATTTGCACAATATCTTTCATTAGATTTGGTAAAACACGGTTTTGATGTTTGGGTTTACAATTCTCACAATCACCCACATAAAGAGAAAATCTGGAACGGAGTTAACATTATACACTGTTACGACCCCGAAGACACAATAGGAACAGTAGGACAGTTTATATACGATTTTAATTGCATTAGAGATTGTCGAAAACGAGGCTTCGATATTATTTTACAACTCGGATACACGTCAAATTCAATATGGCACCGCATGTTGCCCAAAATACCTAAAATAGTAACCAACATGGACGGTTTAGAGTGGAAAAGGACAAAATATTCACCCATGGTACGCCGATTTTTAATGTATGCCGAAAAACTTGCCGTTATCTCGTCAGACGTATTAATTGCAGATTCGAAACCTATCCAAGAACATCTGCAAAGCAAGTATAAAAGAGAGTCTGTTTTTATACCGTATGGAACTTTTCAGTTCGAAAATCCTGATATCACAATCCTTTCAAAATACGGTGTCGAAGCAGGAAAATATTTTATGTGCATTGCACGAATGCAAAGCGACAACCATATAGAGGAGATTATTAAGGGTGTAAATATGTCAAGAAGCACCTATCCACTTCTGATTTTCGGCTCTACAAAAAACCGCTACGGAAAAAAGTTAAGAAAAAAGTATTCAAGCCAAACTATTCGGTTTATGGAAAGCGAATACGACATAGAGATATTAAACAACCTTCGATATTTCTGTTACGGATATTTTCACGGACACTCTGCTGGTGGCACAAACCCCTCACTATTAGAGGCAATGGCTTCATATTCAATGATTTGTGCACACAACAACGTTTTTAACAAATCAGTATTAGAAAAAAATGCGATTTATTTTGATACGCCACAAGATATTGCCTCACATATCAATAACGATAGATTTACAATAGATAAAGAAAAGTTTGTTAATAAAAACTACCTCAAAACCAGAGAGTTGTATAATCATCAAAATATCTCCAAAAAGTATATTAATACCTTCGAAACAATTGTATAACTGAAAAAAAATAACCAATTGGTAGCTTTTTATTGAGGATTATTTTAAGTTATACGTTTAAAATCGCCATTCAATGCTCATAAGAAAAATAAAAATTGTATTTTCGCAGTCACAAATGCAAATACCCACATAATATGTCGTTCATTAAGGATAAAGTTTTGTATGAAGGCTTAACATTCGATGATGTTGCTCTTGTGCCTGCCTACAGTGAAGTTCTTCCAAACGAAGTAGATGTTTCAACCAAATTTTCACGAAATATCATTTTAAGATGTCCAATAGTCTCTGCGGCAATGGATACAGTTACCGAAGCAGCTATGGCTATCTCGATGGCTCGCGAAGGAGGAATTGGCGTAATTCATAAAAGCATGTCCATAGAGCAGCAAGCCAAAAGGTTAAAATGGTTAAACGCGCCGAAAACGGAATGATAATAGACCCCATAACTATCCAAAAAGACAAAACGGTTAAAGATGCTTTGGATTTGATGAGTGAATATAAAATTGGGGGAATTCCTGTAGTTGCCCCACAAAAGAAGCTAATCGGTATTGTAACAAACCGCGATTTGCGTTTTGAAACAGAAATGAAACGCAAAATATCGGAGGTAATGACAAGCGAAAATCTCGTTACGACAAAACAAACGGTTGGTTTAGAACGTGCAGCCGAAATTCTGCAAAAACACAAGATTGAAAAACTTCCTGTTGTTGACGAGAACAACCAACTTGTGGGTTTAATTACTTATAAAGATATAACAAAAGCGCAATCGCGCCCAAATTCGTGTAAAGACGATTTTGGTCGATTACGAGTAGCTGCAGGTGTGGGAATTACCAAAGACTCCTTAGAACGAATACAAGCCCTTGTAGGCTCTGGAGTCGATGCCGTGGTTATTGACACCGCTCACGGTCACAGCAAAAATGTTATAGAACTTTTAAAAAAGGCAAAAAAAGCATATCCAAACGTAGATTTTGTTGTTGGAAACATAGGAACGGGCAAAGCTGCACTAACCTTAGCAAAAGCCGGTGCCGATGCTGTAAAAGTGGGTATTGGACCTGGTTCTATTTGTACAACTCGTGTAATTGCAGGCGTTGGCATTCCACAACTATCAGCAATTTACGAAGTCGCTAAAGCTCTTGAGGGTACAGATATCCCCGTAATTGCAGATGGAGGCATTAGATACAGCGGTGATATTGTTAAAGCTTTAGCTGCTGGGGCAAGTTCAATTATGGCAGGTTCACTCTTTGCAGGAACAGAAGAATCTCCCGGGGAAACGATTATATATCAAGGACGTAAGTTCAAATCGTACAGAGGCATGGGTTCTATTGAAGCGATGCAACAGGGCTCGAAAGATCGCTACTTTCAGTCAGAAGAAGACGATGTAAAAAAACTTGTACCCGAAGGTATAGCAGCACGTGTACCATACAAAGGAACCTTGTCAGAAGTTGTATATCAATTAATTGGTGGGTTAAGAGCAGGTATGGGCTATTGCGGTGCACCCAATATCGCAACTTTGAAAAAAGCAAGTTTTGTAAAAGTTACACAAGCTGGTGTCAATGAGTCGCATCCACACGATGTCTCAATTACCAGAGAAGCTCCAAATTACAGCCGTAGCGACTTTTAATACAATAATAAAAACAATAAGACGTTAAAGCGATATTTGGATATAAATCAAATGATTAGTAAATTGTTAAACAAAACTTTATAAACACATGAAAAAAATATTTTTCTTCCTACTCTTATCAATGCCACTTATTATTGTGGCACAAAACCCAGTATTGTTAAAAATTGATAATAAAAATGAAATTACACTTGATGAGTTTAAACGTATCTATCTAAAAAACAGTGTAAAGGACGATGAGTTACTAACACAAGAGGCTGTAGAAGATTACTTAAATCTGTTCATCAATTTCAAGCTGAAAGTGTATGAAGCTATGCAACTTGGAATGAACCAACGAAAAGAGTTCACCAATGAGCTTAAAAAATACCGTGATCAATTAGCCGAACCATATTT
>DAOSIN010000291.1:0-3228 GCA_035366675.1 Salinivirgaceae bacterium
ATAAGTTTAGGTGTCGATCTTTTATTTGTTCGCAAAAAAATTGAATTTGAACTTAAAGAAGATCATATTCTTGATAAATCTAAACAAGACGATTTACCCTTTAAATATAATGCAGCAAGAGTACTTAGATTAGTTGTACTCGAAGCTCGTGCTTTAAACAGTGACACCATTGAATCTGAACATCTTATGTTAGCAATAATGCGTGACGAAACCAGTCGTACAGTATCTTTATTAGGTGATGAAAATGTTGATTATGAGTTGTTAAAAGATAGAATAATCAACCAACCCTATAACAAAATGGGTGACCAATACAATAGTGATGACGATGATGACGACGACTTAGATGAGCGAAGCGATTCTCCTACTGGATCAAAATCAAATTCTGAAACACCCGTATTAGACAACTTTGGAATTGATTTAACAAAAGCAGCCGAAGAGAATAGATTAGACCCAGTTGTCGGACGTGAGGTAGAGATTGAAAGATTGGCACAAATACTTAGCCGTAGAAAAAAGAATAATCCTGTTCTTATTGGCGAGCCAGGCGTAGGTAAATCGGCAATAGTTGAAGGAATGGCAATACGTATTGTAAAAAGGCAAGTTTCACGAGTTCTTTTCAACAAACGCGTTATAACACTTGATTTAGCGTCAATAGTCGCAGGAACCAAATATCGTGGACAATTCGAAGAACGTATCAAAGCAATTCTAAACGAGTTGTCAAAGACTACCAACGTTATCTTATTTATTGATGAAATACACACTATCGTAGGTGCAGGTGGTGCTGCAGGTTCCCTTGATGCTGCAAATATGTTAAAACCGGCTCTAGCGAGAGGCGAAATACAATGTATCGGAGCTACAACACTCGACGAATATCGCCAGCATATAGAAAAAGATGGCGCTTTGGAAAGAAGATTTCAAAAAGTGATGGTAGAACCCACCAGTCCCGAAGAGACACTGCATATACTTAACCAAATAAAGCCTAAGTACGAAGACCACCATAACGTAATTTATACTGATAAAGCTTTAGAGGCATGCGTTAAACTCTCTTTGAGATACATTTCCGATCGACACCTGCCAGATAAAGCTATCGACGCATTGGACGAAGCAGGCTCAAGAATACATATATCTAACATTAACGTCCCAGAAAATATAATTAAACTTGAGAGTGAGATAGAGCGTACTAAAGAGCTTAAAATTAAAGCTGTACACGAGCAAGATTTTGAAAAAGCAGCTAATTATCGCGATGAAGAGAGAAAGTTTATTGACGCACTTGAAAAGGCAAAAATCCAATGGGAAAAAGATTTAACTCAACAACATGAAGTGGTTGATGAAGAGGATATTGCTGAAGTTATTGCAATGATGACAGGTGTTCCAGTACGTCGAATTGCTCAAGCTGAGAGTCAAAGACTTTTAAATATGGCGGAAGAGCTAGAAGGAAGTGTTATTGGACAATCCGAAGCTATCGAGAAGATAGTAAAATCAATACAAAGAAACCGAGCAGGATTAAAAGATCCAAATAAACCTATAGGCACATTCGTGTTTTTGGGACCTACAGGCGTTGGTAAAACACAGTTAGCTAAAGTATTAGCTGAGTATCTTTTCGACTCACAAGACGCCCTTATACGCGTTGATATGAGCGAATATATGGAAAAATTCGCCGTCTCAAGACTTGTAGGAGCACCTCCGGGATATGTTGGCTATGAAGAAGGTGGGCAACTAACAGAAAAAGTTAGACGTAAACCATATAGCGTTGTTCTACTTGACGAAATAGAGAAAGCTCACCCCGATGTTTTTCACATTCTACTTCAAGTCCTCGATGAAGGACGTTTAACTGATAGTTTTGGACGTAGAATTGATTTCAGAAACACCTTAATTATTATGACATCGAATATTGGAAGCCGTCAATTGAAGGATTTTGGCGATGGTATTGGATTCACTACATCTGCCAAAGAGCAAGCGGCAGCCGATCATGCAAAAGGTGTTATAGAAAAGGCACTAAAAAGAGCATTTGCTCCTGAATTTCTTAACCGAATTGATGATATTATTATATTCAACCCATTAAGCAAAGATGATATATTCAAAATCATCGATATTGAGCTAAGAGGTTTATATAAAAGAGTCGCTGAAATGGGATATAAAATAGAAATGACCGATGAAGCAAAAAACTTTATTGCAGAAAAAGGTTTTGATCCCAATTTTGGCGCACGACCACTAAAAAGAGCTCTTCAAAAATATCTTGAAGATGAAATGGCTGAAGCAATCTTAAAAGCGCATGTTTCTGAGGGCGATATCATATTCGTAGATTACAATAAAGATAAAGAGCCTGATAAAGTGATAGTTACAGTAAAAAAAACCATTTAAAATATGGTGAATGGTGATTGGTGGTTAGTAAAAATCTATAAACTTTTATCTTTTAGTAGAGACAGCGAATGCGCTGTTTCTACTTTTAATTTCTTATTTTATGAAACCTACCCTATTAATTTTAGCAGGAGGATTAGCAAGTCGCTACGGTGCCATTAAACAAATGGAATCTGTAGGACCATCTGGCGAATCAATTTTAGACTATTCTGTTTTTGATGCCATTAGAGAGGGTTTTGGCAAAGTAGTTTTTGTGGTTAACAAAACTATAGAAAATGACTTTAAAGAGAAATATGAAAAGATTTTTGCAGGAAGAATCGAGACAGAATACGTAATTCAAAGTCTTAATGATCTGCCGAAAGGCTTTCACAGCCCCTCTGATAGAATAAAACCATGGGGAACAGGACACGCTGTTAGAGCTGCCAGAAACGCAATCAACACCCCTTTTGTGGTTATAAATGCCGACGACTTTTATGGACGTGAGTCATACGCCGCAATCAGTAAATTTATTGCAAATAACGATTCGGATTACGCAATGTACGCGTATAAACTTGGCAACACTCTTTCAAAACACGGTACAGTCAGCCGAGGCGTTTGTACAGTGGAAAATGGTTTTCTTACAGAAATAAACGAGAACACATCGATAAGTAGGATAAATGAAAACAGTATAAAATCCGACCAAAACAGCTTGTTATCAAATGAAACGCTTGTTTCAATGAACTTTTGGGTTTTCAGACCCGATATTTTTCCAATTATAGAACAGTTATTCAACGAGTTTATCAGCCAAAACCACGAGAGTCTGAAAGCTGAATTTTATATCCCATCGGTAGTACAACACATAATTGATAAAAACATTCGACCTATCTCGGTAAT
>DAOSIN010000292.1:0-3218 GCA_035366675.1 Salinivirgaceae bacterium
ACTACGTTTTATATTTCTTTATCAAGAGCTAAAAACTAATACTTTAGACCACATTTTAAGCGATTGAATTGATTTTATACCCAACAGTTTAGAAAAATGTATTATTTTTGCGACCCAAAAGTGTAAATCAGCATAAAACTTCAAAAACATTTTCATGGCAATCGAATCATCAGAGGTAAATATTGCTTTTATAATTAACCCAATTTCTGGAACAAGTCAAAAGAAGAAAATTAAAAGACAAATTCAGAAGATTTTTGGTTATGACAATTATAAATATACGATTGTTGAAACTGAATGTGAGGGTCATGCAATCTCTTTAGCTTCTGAAATGTCCAAAAATCATGACATTGTTGTTGCAGTCGGTGGCGATGGGACTTTAAATGAAGTTGTACGAGGTGTTGCAAATACCAAGGCAAAGTTAGGAATCGTCCCGTGCGGTAGTGGAAATGGTTTGGCAAGACATCTAAAAATACCGTTGAATAGCGCAAAAGCACTGAAAGCTATTAAAAATGGAAAAGAGCATATTATTGATACTGTTGCATTTGATGGAATACCGTTCGTAAACGTGTCGGGAATAGGTTTTGATGCTCAAGTAGCACACAAATTTGCAAAAAGCAAACGGAGAGGGAGATTTACCTACTTTTGTAATATCGTTTGTCTTTATTTTAGCTTTAAACCTATCGAAGTTAGCATAAGCACTGAAAATCAGACTTTTGACCGAAAAGTTTTACTTGTTGCATTTGCTAACTCATCGCAGTTTGGCTATGATGCTGTTATATCTCCAATATCTGATGTTACTGATGGTATTATGGAGGTTTGTATATTAAAACCTCTCAATTCTTTTTTTAGTATTTTTAGGGTTGCAAAGGCAATGTTTACTAAAACAATGCATAAATGTAAATATTTAGAGATTATTCAGACTAAAAAGACTTCAATAACTACAAAAAAACCAGTAGCTTCGCATATTGATGGAAGTCCGCATGTCATCAATACATCTTTTGAAATAGAGATGAATAATGAGCCAGTGGTAATAATATTTTAAACTTATTGCTTGTTTTCAAGTATAATAATTTCATCGTAATTATAATTTTGCACTCAAAATATGCATAAATGCAAGCTTAAACGTAGTAACATGGTATAGTTTTTGTAGTCATAATAGACGGAAAATGAGATAACAATGACGTTAGTATATAGGTTTGATGTAAAAATCATCGAATTGATAAATAGTTCATGGGTACACTATAGAAAGTGTAATCATATGTTGTAAAACACAAGACAAGCCAACTTGACAGCCCAGATTGTTCCCTATCATCAAAAATCAAGCGTACTGTTTTTATAATCAAATAGCGGCATGTTGGGTTGTGTAAGAAAAATAATCAATCGCAATATAATAAAATGTGCGTGTTAGCAGTTCCATATCTTTATAGTTTTTAGTTTAAAATTTTATGGAATCTACATGATTTACAATTATTTATTTGTGTGTTAAGATTAGATTAATTATGTTCTTTTTATGTTACAATTCTTTTACTATTGACTTTAAAGATCTAATGTCGTAGATTTGCATAGTTTTCTCAGATAACATCTTAAATTTTAGTATGAGACAATTAAAAATTACAAAATCCATTACCAATCGTGAAAGTGCTTCGCTTGACAAGTATTTGCAGGAGATTGGTAAAGAGGACTTAATTACAGTTGAAGAAGAAGTTGAATTGGCACAGCGTATCCACAAAGGAGACCGCGAAGCTCTTGAGAAACTCACAAGAGCAAATTTAAGATTTGTGGTATCGGTTGCTAAGCAGTATCAAAACCAAGGTCTTAGTTTACCAGACCTTATCAATGAAGGCAATTTAGGTTTGATAAAAGCTGCAGAAAAGTTCGACGAAACACGTGGTTTTAAATTTATCTCTTATGCTGTATGGTGGATTCGTCAATCAATTTTACAAGCTTTAGCTGAGCAGTCACGTATTGTACGTTTGCCGTTGAACCAAGTAGGTTCGTTGAATAAGATAAACAAAGCTTATGCAAAGTTTGAGCAAGAAAACGAACGCACTCCAACAACAGAAGAGTTAGCCGAAATTCTCGAGATACCCAAAGAGAAAGTTGCCGACACACTTCGTGTTTCAGGGCGTCATATTTCGGTTGATGCTCCGTTCGTTGAAGGTGAAGATAATAGTCTGTTAGACGTGCTTGAAAATAGCCACAGTCCTGATGCTGATGGAATTTTAATGAATGAATCATTAAGCAAAGAGATTGAGCGCGCTTTATCAACGCTTACAGAGAGAGAACGTGATATTATTAAATTGCATTTCGGAATCTCTTGTCAAGAGATGACCTTAGAAGAAGTTGGAGAACGCTTTGGATTAACACGCGAACGTGTTCGACAAATTAAAGAGAAAGCTATTAGAAGATTGCGTCACACATCACGCAGTAAACTCCTTAAAGCTTACTTAGGATAACAAAAAACAATTCGAAAGCTGTCAGAAAAGATTTATTAGTAGTATGGTTCTGCAAAAAATATGTTAACATTAAGTAAAGAGATTAGCAAAATCATACTAACAAATAACTTCGAAGACAGCTTTTTTTATTTCTAACAAATAACAAACTCTATTTTATGATTATTGAAAACGACAAATTGGTTTCACTGACATATCAACTGAAATCAGACAATGCTAATGGAGAGATAATTGAGATCGTTACAGCAGACAATCCATTGACTTTTCTTTTTGGACAAGGAATGATGTTGCCAAAATTTGAAGAGAATATTCAAGGGAAAAAAGTGGGTGAAAGTTTCGAGTTTATATTAGATTCGACTGATGCATATGGCGAATACAGTGAAGACAACGTAATTGAAATACCTTCATCTGTTTTTGAGTTAGATAAACCAGAAAACAGAAACCTTGTAAAGGTTGGAAACTCCATACCAATGATGGATTCTGCAGGGAACCGTCTAACAGGCGTAGTTTTAAAGATAGAAAAAGACTTTGTTACAATGGATTTTAATCACGCGATGGCAGGAAAACAGTTGTATTTTACGGGCAAGGTTGTATCGGTTAAAGAACCGTCGGATGAGGATTTAATGATGTTTAATACAGGTTGCAGCGGTTGCGGAGGCGGAGACTGCAGTAGTGGAGGATGTCATTAGAGAAAGGTTCAAGGTATAAGGAGGGATATTCGTTTAATTCCAATTTTAACCAATTGCTTTCGTTAGATTGTACTTA
>DAOSIN010000293.1:0-3190 GCA_035366675.1 Salinivirgaceae bacterium
CGTCGTGCACTTTGGCTTTTTTTCGCAATCCTGCGGTATCGAAGAGAATAAAATCGTGTCCATATTTGTTGAAACGCGTGTGTATGGAATCGCGCGTGGTTCCTGCAATTGGGGTTACAATAGAGCGTTCATCTTCCAACAAAAGATTGACTAACGATGATTTTCCAACATTCGGGCGACCAACAATAGCTATACGTGGAAGATCGTCTGTATCCTCTGGCTTTACCTCTTTTGGCAGTGCTGCGACAACGTCATCGAGCAAATCACCTGTACCATAGCCACTTAGCGAGCTAACCTGATATATTTTCTCGAATCCTAACGTATATGCGTCGTATGATTGCAACAAAAGTTCGTTATTATCAACTTTGTTGACAACGGGAAATATTTTTTTGTCGGGATATCTTCTTAAAACATCGACTACAGCTGTATCTAAATCTGTTACACCGGTTTGTACGTCTAAAACAAAAATCAGAGCGTCAGCCTCTTCTACAGCTACCAAGACCTGTTTTCTAATTTCGCTCTCGAAAACATCTTCACTACCAACGACATAGCCTCCTGTATCTATAAGAGAAAACTCTACACCGTTCCACTCGCATTTACCGTAATGTCGGTCGCGGGTTACGCCTGCCTCCTCGTTTTCAATAGCAGCACGCCTGCCCACTAACCTATTAAAAAGTGTTGATTTTCCGACATTTGGTCGTCCAACTATTGCAATTATTCCTGACATCTGTCTTGTCCTTTACTGTTTAATTAATGTAGCCAAATCTTGCAAGACGTTGGCTGTTATTTCTCCAATCGGGATCAACCTTAACGTGTAATCCCAAATATACGTGTTGCTCTATAAACGCCTCAATATCAGCACGCGCCTCGATACCAACACGTTTTATCATCTCGCCCTTATGACCAATAATTATCCGTTTTTGGCTCTCGCGTTCGGTAAAAATCGTTGCCTCGATACGTACCATTTTTTCAGATTCTTTATAGCTATCAACAACTACTTCAACGCTATACGGAATCTCTTTATGGTAATTTAAGAATATTTTTTCGCGGATTATCTCTGACACAATAAAACGCATTGTTTTGTCAGTTAATGTATCTTTTGGATAATATGCTTCCCCCTCAGGCAGGTTATTTAAAATATATTTCAGCACCAAATCAACATTCATATTATACTGTGCCGATACTGGAAGTACGCTGGCATTGGGTATTAATCGTTTCCACTCCTCAACCTTCTTTTCAACCTCAAGTTGATTACTTAGGTCTATTTTGTTGATTATAACCAATGTGGGCAAATCTATTTTAGAAACTTTTTCAACGTAAATGGGATTTTTTTCAGGATTATCATAAATGTCGGTCATATACAGCACAATATCAGCATCTTTTATTGCTGTTTCAACAAATTGCATCATACTTTTGTGTAGCGAGTAGTGCGGATTTATTATGCCGGGTGTATCGGAAATCACAATCTGAAAATCATCTCCATTGATAATACCAAAAATACGATGTCGCGTAGTTTGTGCCTTGGGAGTAATAATAGAGAGTTTCTCGCCAACCAACCTATTCATTAAGGTTGATTTGCCCACATTGGGATTTCCTATAATATTTACAAAACCAGCTTTATGTTTTTCCATGATACGTTGACTGCTAGCTTACAAAGGTACAAATAGTTAATCAAACGTTGATAAAACGATTACCAAAATCATTAATTGTATTCAAAATTATTGCTATCTTCGAGCGACAAAACCGAGTGTTTGATTTAAATAAACGATTGTGGTTTAGTCTGCTAAATATCAGTCGTTTATGTTTTTTTGTGTTTTGTTGTAACAAAGTCTAAACATAATATTAAAATAAGAAAAGATAAGAACAATGAACAAAATAGATGTATTACTTGGATTGCAATGGGGAGACGAAGGCAAAGGAAAAGGTGTTGATGTGTTAACTCCTAATTATGACGTAGTTATAAGATTTCAAGGAGGTCCGAATGCCGGACACTCTTTGGAGTTTAATCAACGCAAACATGTTCTACATCTTATACCTTCGGGGATTTTCCACCCGGATTGTTTAAATATCATTAGCAATGGTGTTGTAATTGACCCTATTATCTTTAAAAAGGAGATTGAGGGATTGAGAAACATTGGGGTAAATCCTGTAAATAACTTGAAGATAAGCCGTAAGGGTCATTTAATTTTACCTTTCCATCCGCTTTTAGATGCTATAAGCGAAAATGCCAAGGGTGACAAAAAAATTGGTTCTACGCTAAAAGGCATTGCGCCTGCCTATCGCGATAAAATAGGGCGTGAGGGGCTAAGAGTTGGAGATATAGAGCGTCCCGATTTTAAAGATAAATATTATGAGACTCGTGCCTTGTATGAGTCTATATTATTGCCTGTAAAAGAAGAACTTAAATTGGCTGAACGTGAGGAGATGTTTTTTAACTCATTGTCAACAATGCGCGAATTTGAATTTATCGACTCTGAATATGAGATTAACCACTTGTTAGAGAGCAATAAACGGATATTAGGCGAAGGTGCTCAAGGCTCGATGTTGGATATTGATTTTGGTTCGTATCCGTTTGTAACATCATCGAACACTACTTGTGGCGGAGCCTGCACAGGAATGGGGATTGCTCCTCACCGAATCGGCGAAGTTATCGGTATTGTAAAAGGATACTGCACACGCGTTGGCTCTGGTCCTTTCCCAACTGAGCTGTTCGACGAGGCTGGACAAAAACTCCGCGATATTGGTCGCGAATATGGTAGTACCACAGGACGACCACGCCGTTGCGGATGGCTTGATTTAGTGGCACTTAAATATGTTGTAATGCTTAATGGTGTTACTCAGTTGTTGTTGACAAAATCTGACGTTATGGACACCTTTTCAGAGGTTAAGGTATGCACAAAATATATAGTAGATGGAAAAGAGACTGACAGATTCCCATTTGACACTGACAAGAAAATTGAGCCTGTTTACAAGACCTTAAAAGGCTGGAACTCACCAATAAACAATATTCGTAATAAAAATGATTTTCCAAAACAGTTTTTAGAGTTTGTGAAATTTATTGAAGATTTTGTGAATGTGCCTGTTACTTATGTTTCTGTGGGTCCTGACCGAGACGAGATTGTCACAATGCGTTAAGCAATTAACAATGAACAATGAACAATGAGCAATGAACAATTGTCTGACTTTCAGT
>DAOSIN010000294.1:0-3186 GCA_035366675.1 Salinivirgaceae bacterium
TAATGCACATGGGAGCTTAGCTCAGCTGGTTTAGAGCACCTGCCTTACAAGCAGAGGGTCGGGGGTTCGATCCCCTCAGCTCCCACAAACAAGAAAACCCCTCAATTTTAGCAACTTAACGTTAATTTTGAGGGGTTTTTCCATGTTTTTAGGCCATTTTTCAGGTTCAAAAAAGTGCAAAAAATGCAAATATTGATACCTTCTGATTGCATCTGGCCATAATTTTGTGCAAATTTGCACAACACCAAAAAGCAAAAAAATGTCTCCAGTCAGGGTCTATCTTGATACTCGAAGGGCCAACCGTGACGGGCTGTATCCCCTGAAGCTCCGCATAACGCTTCCCGATGGAATACTCCTGTTCTCACTGAACCGATACATAGCCGAGAACCAGTTTGTCAGAAACCAGGTGGTGCGCCATGACGAAAGGGTTCAGCTTAACCACATGATCCGTGAAGTGGTGAACAAGGCCGAGGATCTTCTTTCGCAACAAAACAACTGGACAAGGGCGAAAATGAAAAACGCCCTGCTGCTGGGAGAGCTCAAACGAAAGGTCCTTGTGAAAGACGGGTTTCAACGGATGATCGACAATGCCGGACGCCCGAAAACCCAGTCAACGTATAAATACACCCTGTCCTCTATAGGGCGGTACTGTAACGTCGGCCTGCTCACGTATGACGATGTCACCCATGACTGGCTCAAAGGTTTCGTGAAATTCTTGGGCGGTTGTTCGATCAATACCCAGAGCATACATCTGCGGAATCTCCGGGCCGTATTCAATGAGGCGATCAATGCCGGGGACATTCCCCAGGGCTTATACCCGTTCCGGGGTTTCAAGATAAAATCCGAAAAAACGTTGAAGAGGAACCTCACCCTTGAAGAGTTGATCACGTTGAGGGATTTCCCCTGCGAACCTTTGCATGAGAAATACCGTGACATCTTCATGCTGATATTTTACCTGATCGGGATCAACATGGTGGATCTTTGCGGTTTGAAACGTATCAGAAACGGCAGGGTGGAGTACAGGCGCTCAAAGACCGGAACGCTCTTCTCGATCAAGGTGGAGCCCGAGGCCATGGCGATCATGGAGAAATACAAGGGAAGGGATTTCCTTGTCGATATCATGGACGGGCGCAAGGATTACAACAGCTACGTCAAGAAGATCAATAAGGTTCTGAAAGCCATCGGCCCGGTGGAGTATGTAAAGGAAGAAAGGGGTAAGACGAGGATCACTTCCCGGGTGATCGCTCACCGGAAACCGTTATTCCCGGAGCTGTCCACGTACTGGGCCCGGCATACCTGGGCTTCGTTGGCCGCCGAGTTGGAGATCCCGAAAGAAACGATCAGTGCAGCCCTGGGGCACAGTTCCGGTAGCGTGACGGATATCTATATCAATTTCAACCGGAGGAAGATTGACGAGGCCAATAGAAAGGTGCTGGATTATGTGAAGAAAGGGGCGGAGAAATCCATGTAGATCAATGGTTCGACTTAGCATTATTCTCATTCCGGAGCGTGCGGATCTGCTTTTGATCAAACAATTTTATGGCGGTTTCTTTGGTCATCGTGAGTGTTTTCTCTATCTATTTTGTTAAGCTTAAGATTGTAGTATTAAATAAATTCAACATTTTTGACAATTCCATATTTTTCTTCTTTCGATAGTTTATCAAATGATGTTTTTAGTATAGATAATTCTGAATTGGAATTGGCGATTTCTTCTCTTGACACAGTGTAGTGTTTTAATACACGATATATGTTCGGTTGATCTTTATACTTCTCAATTTCTTTAAAATTATTATGCTCAATTATTCGTTTAGCACTTATATGTTCATCAGTACTAAGATTTTTAAACGAATTCCACCATTCATCTGTTATTCCCTCTCTCTCAAAAAAGAATCTATAGAGTAAATATGCTTCAGGCATATATAATAGTTTGTAGTATTCCTCTTCATCTTCTCCAAATGCTTTATGGAAAAAGCCTAAACCCTTTCCAACTTTACCTTTTGTTGCGTTAAGTATAACTTGAATAGCTCTAATAAATTTCCTTGTCCAAAATGCTCCAACATAATCACGATTTAAATGATACTCCCCAAATATTGGATGGTATTTCATGGGGAAGGAGTAAATGTCAATATTGTATTTCTCACATAATTCAACATTAATTTTTAATCTCTGATATAATTCAATTGGTTTGTCATTAAAATTATATAGAAGATAATTTGAAAAATGCTTTATTCCGTACTTCTTTGCTTTAAGAATTGCATTCAGATAATATTCCTCATAATCCATACTATCAAAAGCAATCCTCAATGGCCTAATTGGTATTTTGCTTAATAATTCTGCTTTATCGTCTGTCAATAATCGAGCGTCTACCCCCTGATTAAAATCAACATACCTTTTTTTAGGAGATTTGTTTCTACATTTTTCATAAATTGGCAATAAGCCTGGAACAATATTAAGAATTACTTCTTTGGAGGCAGTTTCATATTTATTCAAATTATTATCTAATAGTATATTATATATTTCTTGTTTTTGGCTTCCCTTTACTCTTTCAATCATTTCATTGAGCAGAAATACAATTTTTCTAATGTAACCATTGTCATTAACTCCCGCT
The DNA here is from genome assembly GCA_035366675.1 of Salinivirgaceae bacterium. Classification (GTDB taxonomy): domain Bacteria; phylum Bacteroidota; class Bacteroidia; order Bacteroidales; family Salinivirgaceae; genus JAAYQU01. Next base: position 2,609 of record DAOSIN010000294.1, read on the forward strand.
TCAAGGTTCTTTAAAGAAATCTCAAGTTGATTAGGTTCAATATACTTTGTTTTATTATCGAATCCGTTTGCAATTATTTCTTGTATTATGTCCGGAAAACAGGGAGAGGCTAGGACATTATTATCCAAAAGTAGCAAGTTGCGTTTTGCTCCATAAAGATCATCTACTCCTTTGATTTTTGATGTCAGTTCCACTCTCTTATTAAATTCTGGTTCTATAATAGGAACTGCACAAAACTTACATTTCCTAACACATCCTCTTGTTGTATAACCATAGTAAGCATTGTTTTCAGGATATTGATAATCAATTTCATCCAAAATTGAATAATCTAGTGGGAGTTCATCAATAATTAAATCATTGTTATCAAGAATACCACTTTTATTTAGTAACCCAGAATGAATATTTTTCAAGCCGGTTATCTTCTTAATCTCATCTGTAATCACAGAGGCCATAACACCACCAACCCAAATTTCATTTTCGTTTTTTATAAGATTCTTACAAAATTGGATAGTCTGTATTGAAATGTCCCAATAGAACGTGAATAATGTTGTTATGCAGATTCTATCCCAATATCTATC
>DAOSIN010000295.1:0-3186 GCA_035366675.1 Salinivirgaceae bacterium
CATCGTATGAACAATGCCCTCACGCTGCGGCACGTCGGGTAGGGGCAGGGAGTATGCGTGCCTTGGGTTGCAGAAGATTTGGTAAGCTGTAGTTTGACTTAAGTAGCAACCACACCCCTTCACCGGGCTGGTCATATAGCTTCGCTATACTGCTCGCCCATGCAACCCGGGAGCGAAGCTCCGCCAGGGAGACAGGCTCTGCGGGTCCGGTTCAGAGGCGTCGTGAGTGCGGAACCGTTACACGCAATCCCTAAATAGATAGGAGGGGATATCTTTTTGAATAAAAACATGAAAAAGGCTTTAACTTTTATTGGCTTAACCTTCTTCCTTAATTATCTTATGGTTACCCTATACTTTGCATTGGGCGGAAAATGGATTATGCCCGGCTCGTTTATAATAGCTACAAGTTATATGTTTATCCCAATGCTCGTTGCTCTTGTGGTTCAAAAGTTAATCTACAAAGAACCTATAATAAAACCATTAGGCATTTCCTTTAAGTTAAACTGGTGGTTTTTGGCAGCATGGTTGCTTCCATCGATTATTGCTTTTGCTGCATTAGGTGTTAGTTTACTTTTCCCTGGAGTAGAATACTCTCCGGAAATGGCTGGGATGTTTGAGAAATTTGAATCTATGCTCACACCGGAACAATTAGAACAAATGAAAAACCAAGCCGCAGCATCCCCTATTCATCTAATCTGGATTGGTTTGCTACAGGGACTTATAGCAGGCATTACGATCAATGCTGTTGCTGGTTTTGGTGAAGAATTGGGTTGGAGAGGGCTTCTCCAAAGAGAGTTTGGTTATATGGGTTTCTGGAAGTCGTCAGCGATTATTGGTGTTGTCTGGGGAATATGGCATGCACCCATTATTCTTCAAGGACATAATTATCCTCAGCACCCTTTGGCTGGCGTGTTGATGATGATAATTTTTACTCTGTTGCTCTCGCCAATTTTCAGTTATGTAAGACTTAAAGCGAAGTCTGTCATTGCTGCGGCCATCATTCACGGTTCGCTCAATGCTGTTGTTGGACTATCTACCATGGTAGTCAAGGGAGGGAATGACTTAACTGTTGGTGTTACTGGATTGGCTGGATTCATAGTCCTTGCGTTTGTAAACGTTGGGTTGTTTATTTATGATCGTGTTTTAGCTAAAGAACATATCATGATAAGTTGAATAATCAGTATTATATATATGTCGCGGACTGCATATAACATTGCATTCAGGAGGGTGTGGATTATCGAGTTCGTCGGGGGGTAGGATTAAGGGTGAGGCTGAAGCGTACCGCGCACATCTCCCAGCCTAAGTCAGGCATGACCCGGCTCGTCCGGGCCTAACATAAGAGCTATGGTAAGGCACGGACATCGCCTTAAGGCTGGGTGACGTCGGGAATGCGGGACTTTAAACGCCATAACCGCTAATTCAGGCCAATCGCGGCATTGTGCCGTACTGTAAAAAAAGGAGGGCATAAAATGTCGGTAATAGATAAGTTAGCTTGTTCTTTGGGTCGAAATGATGAAATACCAAATCAAGAATTAGCAAAGGAACTTTGCCGGACAAAAGACAGTGAAAGTATTAAAGAACTAGTCCAATGTCTTTTTAATGGAACTACCGCGATCAAAAACGATAGTATTAAAGTACTGTATGAAATCGGGGAAGCCCAACCAGAATTAATTTCATCTTATGTAGATGATTTTATTACGTTATTGAATAGTAAGAACAACAGGCTTGTTTGGGGATCGATGACTGCCTTATCAACGATTGCGAATATAAATCCGGGCAAAATATTTGAAAATATCAATTTGATATTTGATGTTATGGAAAAAGGTTCTGTTATAACTGTAGATAATGGAGTTTCTGTTTTAGCAAAGGTTGGCTCAACGAATAAAGAATATGAAAAGAAAGCTTTGCCATTTTTGTTGAAACACCTTGAAACTTGTCGGCCAAGAGAAGTTGCTCAACATTCGGAAAGGAGTATGGCTATAGCGAATTCGGGAAATAAAGTAGAATTTCAAAGGGTTCTGGAGAAACGTTTGGATGATTTATCTCAATCCCAACAAGCAAGAGTTAAAAGAGTTCTTAAAAAAGTGAACAGCATGTAAAAGGAATGGTGCCCTCCATGGCTTTTGATTAGGTGGCGGTTACGTCGTTTAACTACGAGTTGCAGATTAGCCTGCTCCAAAATGCTTTTTAGAATTACTCTATGTGAAGCAGGACAAAAGAGTGAGGCACATAGATGCCGGAAAATGAGAGTTAATAAGGGAGAAAATTAAATGCTAATGATATCTGAAACACTGAAAAATGTATATTCTGGAGGATTAATCGGGGCTATTCTATTTAAGAATGCAAGCAACTCCGAATTATGTAAAAACCTGGGAACAAAGAAAGAAGAACTTGAAAGTACTTTAAGAAATAAGTATGGGAATTTTAACCGATCGGATCTGGGCTCGACAGAACCAATTAAGACATATGTTGATTATTACAAACGTTTTAAGAAAACATATCATGTGTTACTTCAATTAGAATCCATTGTTTTCAAAAATAAATCCATACCTAATGTATCTCCATTAGTGGAAACAATGTTTATGGCGGAACTTAAAAACCAATTGCTTACGGCTGGTCATGATATGGATACTATTAAGCTACCGATAAGGGTAGATTTATCCCAAGGAAGTGAACGTTATATATTATTAAACGGGCAAGAGAAAGAATTAGTCCCAGGAGATATGATGATGGTTGATGGGAATGGAACCATATCAAGCATTATCTATGGACCTGATAATCTAACTCAGATAACGAAGAATACCAAAAATGTTTTGTATGTTGTATATGTTCCTCCGGGAATTAAAGAGGAATTGTTAGAGCATCATCTACAAGATATAAATCAATATGTAAAAATTGTTTCAACAGATGCCGTATTAGAAACCCGGCAAATATATAGAATTTAGTCAGATTAAATTTGCAGCTATCTTCTTCTTTCATTTATATTGTATAAACATTCTAAATATATTAGAATATATTAGATATATTGTATTTGACTCAGAGAGGTATTCTTGTGGATGACTTAATTTCAAAATTTTTTTATTATTTCAATTTGAACTTTGGCTTGGTATCGCTGTTGCATAGCTTACCCGGGATTATTGTCGCCCTTACCATACACGAATGTGCTCATGCGCTGGCTGCATATTT
>DAOSIN010000296.1:0-3182 GCA_035366675.1 Salinivirgaceae bacterium
TCCTTATCAAGCAGTATTCCTTTTTGGTATGGGTAACAGATTGTGGTACACTAAAAAAGCTCTAAACTTTAACCCAATAGAACGTTTTGACTGGTGGGATATTCACAACAGAACGAGATATGACAATGTCGATCCTGGAATTCCTCAAACTCGTTTTGTAGCAACTGCTTTTTCGCCAGACGGTGACATCGCATATGGAGCTACAGAACCAAATCATCAAGATTCTACAATTATTTATAGAATTTCTAACTTGCACGCTTGTACAAGACCTAAACATGCAGCATTTACTGCTTACCATGCGGTACAAGACTCAGGCATCTCAAGAATAACCCATGTTCAAAGAATTGGAACTATTAAGGGACGATACATTTCAAGCTTAGAAACAGACCCGAAAAAACCTGAAGTTTTGATTGTTACAATGGGACAATATGGCAACGAACAACACGTATACGTTGCAAAACATGCCGCTACAACTAATGACTCGATATGGGATAACAACTTCGTTTCAATTCAAGGTAACCTTCCTAAAATGCCAATTTATTCAGCATGTGTTAATAAAAATCCAAATATTAATGGGCAGCTACTTGTTGGAACAGAACATGGAGTATTTGTTACAGACGACTATTTAAATTCGAACGTAACATGGCAAGAAGCTAACAATGGATTAGGACACTATCCTGTACTTAGCATTAAGCAAAGATTTAATGAGAGAAAACATGGAATACATACTTATGGAAAATTCGTTATTGCGACGTACGGGCGTGGAGTGTTTACAGACTCAACATATGTATATACAGGTATTGAGGATCCAATAATTGGTGACCACAATTCGTCAACAGGTAATTCTCTAAATATAAAACTGTTCCCAAATCCAGCCAGCGATATTGCAAATGTTAGCGTTACTGTTGACAGAAGATCGGTTGTTGAAATGGCTGTTTACGATTTAACAGGTAAATTAGTTTATAGCCACAAAACACCAAAACTTGAGGCTGGTACATATAATTTGAGCATACCTGTTTCTGAATTTACACAAGGAACATATTTAGTTCAGTGCATTTCAGGCAACGCAAGAAAAACAGAAAAACTTTTAGTAAAATAAAGTTTTTAACTAAATAAATTTAAGGGCACTTTAAACAGGTGCCCTTTTTTATGTTGATATAGTGATAGATACACATTATATACGCATAGAAAACGCCATTATCTGCTTTACGTTTTGATAATTCAAAAATAATTCGTTAATTTTGTTTACTTATTAACATAAATAATAACACATATGGCAACAATTAAAGTAGGTATTAATGGATTTGGCCGAATTGGACGTAATGTGTTCAAAATCATGGTCGAGCAAAAAGGATTTGACATTGTAGGTATTAATGACCTTACAAGCACAAAAATCTTAGCGCACTTGCTAAAATACGATTCTACCCAAGGTAAATTCAACGGTACGGTAGATTTCGACGAAAGCAACATAATTGTAAATGGAGTAAAAATTCCCGTATCAGCAGAGAGATCTCCTTCACAAATTAAATGGGCTAAAACCCCAGATATAGTGATTGAAGCGACAGGTGTTTTCCGCACAAAAGAGAGCCCAAAAGGGGGTTATGGCGACCATATCAAAGCAGGTGCTAAAAAAGTAATACTAACAGTACCCGCTGCTGACACCATTGACAAGATGATTGTTTTAGGTGTAAACGATTCTGACTTAAAACCAACAGACCAATGTATTTCAAATGCATCATGTACAACCAACTGCTTAGCTCCAATTGTGAAAATATTACATGACAACTTCGGCGTTGAGTTGGGATATATGAACACTATTCACGCCTATACCAATGATCAAATGATATTAGATGCTCCTCACTCCGATTTAAGAAGAGCGCGTTCGGCAGCTGTTTCACAAATTCCAACTACAACAGGTGCAGCTAAAGCAGTAGGCAAAATAATTCCTGAATTAAATGGTAAAATTGACGGTCTTTCAATTCGCGTTCCAACCCCAACAGGTTCATTGTGCGACTTTACCGCAACATTGAAAAAAGAGGTCACTAAAGAAGAGATTAACGCAGCTATTAAAAAAGCCGCTGAAGGTAAGATGAAAGGCATTGTTGAATATACCGAAGATGAAATTGTCTCTTGCGACATTATTCACAACCCACACAGCTCAATATTCGATTCTAAACTAACCATGGTTAACGGCAAAATGATTAAAGTTATAGCATGGTATGATAACGAATGGGGATATTCGAACAGAGTTGTAGATTTAGCTAGATTAGCTTTTAAATAGAAAGTAAAAGTCTATATAAATGAAGCCCGGCATTAATGTCGGGCTTATTTTTGTAAATTAAAACTTCATTGATAATGCTTAAAACCGAACGTTATCACAAAAAAATTATTTCATTTTCATAATTTATACGAAATCCACAAGTAATACCGATTGTACATATACTATATTCCAAACTTCGCTACCGCTCTTTTGGACTATGTATCTGTTACATCGGCATTTACCATTGTAAAATTTAAAAAAAGATTGGACTTTTTTTAAATTACAATTGGTATAAAAAAGGTATTTTTGTAACTGAAACAATATATTTATGGCAAAAGTATTAATTATAGGTACTGCATATCCCTATCGTGGCGGCTTGGCTGTGTATAACGAGCGACTTGCCAAAGCATTTACCGACAATGGCTATGATGTTAAAATTGAAACTTTCAAACTACAATATCCCGGATTTCTATTTCCAGGAAAAACTCAATATGCCGAATGGGAATATAAAGGAGACGTTAGTATTAAACGTACTATAAATTCAATCAATCCACTAAACTGGATTAAGGTTGCCAAACGTATAAGAAAAGAAAAATACGATATAGTTATTATTAAATACTGGTTGCCATTTATGGGACCATGCTTTGGAACTATTGCAAGGCAAATTAGAAAAAACGGTCACACAAAAGTCATATCAATTTTAGACAATGTGGTTCCTCATGAAAAACGAATTGGCGACAAAATATTCACACGTTGGTTTGTTAAACATATAGACGGATTTGTTTCAATGTCGGAAAGCGTTCAATCCGATTTAGATTTTTTCAACAAGGAGAAATCAAGAGGACTGTGCCCTCACCCACTCTACGATAATTTTGGCAAATCTTTAACAACAGAAGAGTCACTCAAGCAATTGAAACTTGAT